>DATHUY010000038.1 GCA_035461765.1 Longimicrobiales bacterium | reverse complement strand
TTCGGCCCGGCTCTGGAGGATCATCGTGATGGAGTTGCCGCGCTCGTTGAACTCCACCTGATCCATGAGCTGCCGGATCAGGAAGATGCCGCGGCCGCCCGGACGGACCCGGTTCGCCGGCAGCGTCGGGTCCCGCACGGCACCCGGGTCGAACCCGCGACCCTCGTCCGTGACCTGTACCCTGATCTCGCTGGGTGTGAGGTGTGCCTCGACGCGCACCCGCTTGCGCGGATCCCGGCAGTTGCCGTACAGCATGGCATTGGCCAGGGCTTCGGTAAGGCCGACCCGGAAATTGAGGCGCAGACGATCGCGGTCGAAACCGATCTCCGACCCCTTGTCCGTCAGATAGTCGACCGACCGCTCGATGGCGCGGAGATCGTTGGGCAGTTCCAGAACATAGTCCAGCTGCATGCCGTTATGATAAGCGCCCTCGTGCTGCACGGGAAGCGGAAGGCGTCCGTCCCGGTGGCTGGAACGGACGTCCTGGCGGCCGGCTGCCCCTCCGGCCGCTTCCCGCCGTCCGCTAGAACGATGCGAGCGCTTCCCCTCGGTCGGACGCGATGTGGAACAGCGTATCGAGCTTCGTCAGCTCGAACAGCGTCCGGAGGTCCTCGTTCAGATTGGCGAGCCGCAGCTCCCCGCCCTGCTCGCGGATCTTCTTCGAGAGACTCACCAGCACACCGAGGCCGGAGGAGTCGATGTAACCGGTGCTCGAGAAATCGATCAGGAACTTCCGCGCCCCGCCCTCCAGCTCCTCCAGCACCTTCTGCTTCAGCTCCTGCCGGTTGCCCACGATCAGCTGACCCTCGACATCAATGATCGTGACATCGTCCTGCTTCTTCACATCGAAGCTCATCGCTCCTCCATATGTACGTGATTGCCAGCCGTGGCTGGCGCAAAATCGGTGCCGGGTCAGTCCTGGAGCGCCGTAACGCATGCAACCGCCACGATGTCGTCGGCACTGGCACCGCGCGACAGATCGTTGCAGGGCCGGGCGAGCCCCTGGAGCACCGGCCCCACGGCGTCGGCGTGCCCGAGCCGCTGCACCAGCTTGTAGCCGATGTTGCCGGCATCGAGGTCGGGGAATACGAGGACGTTGGCGCGCCCTGCGAGAGCCGAGCCGGCAGTCTTGCGCTGTGCGATGGCGGGGATCAGCGCGGCATCGACCTGCAGCTCACCATCGGCGGTGACGCCGGGCATGAGCTCGCGGAATCGCGCGAGCGCAGCGCGCACCTTGTCCACGGAAGGGCCTTCCGCGCTGCCGTGGGTGGAAAAGGAAAGGAATGCCACGCGCGGTTCGTCGCCGACGATCTGGGTACGTGCAACGGCAGCGGCGGCCGCAATGTCGGCCAGCTGCCCGGCATCGGGATCGGGCACCACGCTGGCATCGGTGAACGTCAGGACCTCGGGCGCGTTCGTGTCGCGGAAGGAAGGAACCACCATGTAGAAGGAGGACGACACGGTGCGTATGCCCGGTGCGGTGCCGACGAGCCAGAGTGCGGCCCGCAGCACATCGCCGGTCGTGCGCGATGCGCCCGCGACGGAGCCGTGGGCATGGCGTCCGCGCACGAGCGCAGCGGCGAACACGAGCGGGTCACGCATCCGCTCGCGCGCATCCGCCTCACTCCAACCCCTGGATGCGCGCAGCTCGTGCAGCTCGCGCGAAAACAACTCGAAGCGCGGGTCCGTCGTGTGATCGAGCACGTCCACCGCATCGCCATCCCCGCCAAACCCGTGAATGGCTGTGCGGACGCGGTCGGGTTCGCCGAGCACGAGCGGGCGCACGAGACCGGCGATCTGGAGGCGCGCGACCGCATCGAGCGTGCGTTCATCGTCACCCTCCGGGAACACGACAATGCGCTGCAATGTGCGGGCGCGTTCCTGGATGGATTCGCGGAACGGGATCACGGCGCGGTCGCGAGCTTCTGCTGAAGCGCGGTCAGCACCTCGGGCGCAACGAACTGCGCAATGTCACCACCGAGCGATGCGATCTCCCGGACGAGTGACGCGGAGAGATAGGAATAGTGCTCGTCAGGCGCGAGGAAGATCGTCTGCACCGCCGGGTAGAGCTGGCGGTTCATGAGCGCCATCTGGAACTCGTACTCGAAATCCGACACGGCACGCAGGCCGCGAATGATGATGTGCACGTCCTCCGTGCGCGCGAAGTCCACGAGCAGGCCGGTGAAGTCCGTGGCCGTAACGCGCGGCTCATCATCGAAGACGGCTCGTATGAGATCGACACGTTCGCTGATCTCGAACAGTCCCGCCTTCGGCTGGGTACGGCGATGCGCGACCGCGACAATGACGCGGTCGACGAAGCCGAGCGCCCGTCTCACGATGTCCTCGTGGCCGCGCGTGATCGGGTCGAACGAGCCAGGATAGACTGCGACTCTCTCGGTCATTCGGGTGCCGTGATGAAGGTGATTGCCGTGTCGCCATAGCGGCGTGTGCGCGCACCCTCCAGGGCCGGCAGCGCGTCGCCTGCGCGATGCTCCACGCTCAGGATGTGAGAGAACGGCGCATCCGCAAAGTGCACAATCAGACGAGCGGCGGCGCCGCTGTCATAGGGCGGGTCAGCCAACGTGACATCGAACGCGTGGTCCGGCACCGTTGCGATGTAGCGCAGTGCGTCCTGCTTCACGATCTCGACATCGTCGGCCACCCCGAGCTTGTCGACGTTGGCCTGGAGCGCGCGCAGGGGCCCGCCGGCCTTCTCGACGAACGTGACGTGCGCCGCGCCGCGCGACAGCGCCTCGAGACCCAGGGCGCCCGAGCCGGCGAACAGGTCGAGGACACGGGCGCCGGGCAGGTCATGCTGGAGTGTGCTCATCCATGCCTCACGTACGCGGTCGGTGGTCGGACGCGTCTTCTCGCCCGGCGGCGCGACAATGTTGTGACCGCGCCAGCGGCCCGCAATGATCCTCACTGTGCGACGCGTACGTCGACGAGGCGCGCCTGCAGCCGTTCGCGGCCGTTCCATTCGTCCTGCTGGAGCTGGAACGCGACATCGATGCTTGTGTTGCCGAAATCGATGTCGCGCAGGCGTTCCGCCATGCGGAACCCGATGGCCGGCAGTCGCGCATCGTCCTGTCCGAGCGTCAGTCGCAGGTGCTGGCCGCCGCCCACCGTCTTGCAGTGGTACGCCGCGACGCCGCGCGCGATGAATACGGGCTGCGGGTTGCCGAGGCCGAACGGGCCGCAATGGCGCATCATGCGGCACAACTCCGCATTTGCTTCGGCAATCGTGACTTCCAGGTCCACCTTTACTTCCGCGACCAGGTCGTCCGCCCTGAGCACGGCGCGGGCGTGGCGGTTGAACGCTTCACGGAATTGAGCAATGCGCTCGATGCGAATGTCCATGCCCGCCGCCTGCCGATGGCCGCCGTACCGCTCGAGCAGTGGCGCACATTCATGGATGCCATCGTACAGGTGGAACGCCGGAATGGAGCGGGCGCTGCCGCGCCCGCGTCCCGTCGCCGGGTCTTCCGCTATGAGCACGACCGGCCGGTGGACCCGCTCGACGACGCGTGAGGCGACAATGCCGATCACACCCGGATGCCATCCCGGGGAGGACAGTACGACGCCGTAATCGGCGTCGGGGTCGAAGCGCTCCTCGAGCATGGCCAGCGCCTCCTCGAGCATAGCGCGGTCCACGCTCTGCCGCGTGTGGTTCTCCGACTCCATCTCATCCGCGAGCGTCGCTGCGTCCGCCGCGTCATCCGCAAGCAACAGCGTGACGCCGCGGCTCGCGGCGCCCATGCGACCCACGGCGTTCAGACGCGGCGCGAGCACGTGGCTCACCTGCCCCGCCGTCAGTGCGGCTTTTGTGTTGATTCCGGCGCGTACCATGAGCGCGCGCAGCCCGGCACTGCGTGTATCGCGCAGCACGCGCAGACCGTAGTGCGCCAGGATGCGGTTCTCGCCGCGCAGCGGAGCGAGGTCGGCGATCGTTGCGAGCGCGACGAGATCGAGATGCCAGCGCAGCGCGTCCGCGTCCCCATTCATTGCGGTCGTCAGCATCTGGCAGAGCTTGTAGGCGACGCCTGCGCCTGCGAGTCCCTTGAAGGGATATGAGCAGTCCGCGCGGTTCGGGTTCACCACGGCAGCTGCTGCGGGCAGCGTGTCGCCGGGCGTGTGGTGATCAGTGATGATGACATCGATGCCCTGCGCCCGCGCCTGCTCGACTGCCTCGTGCGCGACCGTGCCGCAGTCGCCGGTGAGGATGAGAGTCGCGCCCGCCTCGGCCGCGCGGCGTACGCCGGCATGGCCGAGGTCGTAGCCATCGCTCATGCGGTGCGGCACGAACGGCTCGACGATCGCACCGAGGGAGCGAAGGACGCGCGTGTATAGCGCCGCCGCGCACATGCCGTCGACGTCGTAGTCGCCGTGCACGAGAATGGTCTCTCGCTCATGGATGGCGCGGGCGATCCGATCCACCGCCTGCTCCGCACCGGCGAGCAGCCGCGGATCGTGCAGCTCATCGAGCCTGGGTTTCAGGTAATGCCGCGCCGCGTCGGGGGTAGGATGACCGCGCAGGTGAAGCAGCCGGCACAGTGCGCGCGGCAGCCCGAGCTCCTCCATGAGGCAGGCGACCGCCGCATCGTCGTGTTCCGTTGCCCGGAACACCCAGCGACGCGAAGCGTCGAGCGAACGCCGCCTGACTGCCGCTGTTTCCACCGGCTACGCGGCGTAGAGAATGACGCCGCAGCCCTCGCACCGCCGCAGCGATTCACCGCGCCTGACTTCCGTCTGCTCCTGCACGGGGAGGACGTTGAAACAGTTACCGCACGCACCTTCCTCCGTCAGCGGCGCCAGCACCATCCTGGAGCGGCCGCCGCGCACACGATCGTAGAGGCGGCGACTCTGCGGATCGAGCCGGATCGCAGCGTTCTCGCGCCGCTCACGGAGCTGGTCCAGCTCCAGCTGCGCGGCATCCCGCTCGGCGATCAGCTGCTCCCGCTCCGCGGCAATCTCCGCGCGCGCACGGTCCAGCTGCTTCTGGAGATCGTCCGCCTTCACATCCGTGCGCGTGGTCTGCTCGCCGACGTGGCGAATGTCGCTGCGGTCGGCCGCCAGCGCGCTGCCCACCAGGTCCAGCTCGGCACGCACCGCCGCCTCGTCCCGGGACGTGCGCGCCTTCGTCAGCTTCTCGTGATACGCATGCAGCCGTTCTTCCTTCTGCTGCGCGTTGCGCTCGAGCCGCGAATACTCCGTGCGCATCTCCTCGAGCCGGGTGCGCGTGGCGTCCAGCTCCCGCTCGATGGTCGTGACCGGCGCATCCATTGTCTCGATGCGGGGGGTGAACTCCTGCACACGCGCTTCCGCACGAGCGATCTCCGCGTCCAACTCCTGCAGCGCCAGCAGCGCTGCATGCAGCTCTTGCATGCTATTCGGGGGGTTCAGGGGGAAGGACCTGTCGGTCGCGCATCTTTCGGAATGCCCGGGTCGGCTTGAAACCCAGGCGGTAGGTCTCGCTCAATTGTCCTCGCAGACGCTGGATCTGATGCTTCTGCTGAACGATGGCCATTTTCTCGCTCTCCTCGCAAGTCGCGAGCTGTGCCTCGAGGAAACTGTCACGCAGATCCAGCTCCTCCAGTCGCAGGCCGGCCACGACGCCCTGGTACGTCGCGTCGGCGCTCACGATCTCGGCCAATCCACCGACGAGGTCGTGCCAGACCAGCTGCGCCGCGCTGCTGAGTGCAGGCATCTCGGACTCCGGATCCGCCCGCAATGCCTCGAATATCTCGCGGTGGCGCGGATCGCGTAAATGGTCCGGTGCGACATCGTTGAGTACGGTGGCGAGCCGCGCGCGGTCGGCGATCAGCACCTTGAGCAGCATGCGCTCGGCCGAGAACCGGTCGACGAGCGCGCGTGCCGCGGGGGCAGCCGGCGTGCTCCGTCTGGGCTCCGTGCGCGGCGGCGGTGTCTTTTCGACATCGCGTTCGAGCGTCTCGCGCCGCACGCCCGTGCGCTGGGCGATCCGCGCAGTGTAGATGTCACGGAGCGCAGGATCAACCGTCGCCCGCAGTGTGGGCAGCAGTCGATCGAGCGCCCTGCGCACGCCTTCGATGTCATCGAAGAAGCCGCGCTCCTCGAGCATCTGGACTTTCCGCTCGAGCACATCGACGGCATCATCGAGCCGCGGCCGGAGCGCCTCGGCGCCGCCGCGACGGACGATCGAGTCGGGATCCTCGCCGGTCGGCAGTGTCACGACGAGCGGATGCACGCCGGTCTGCAGCAGTGCATCGGCCGTGCGGAATGCAGCGCGCAGGCCGGCCTGATCGCTGTCGTACAGCATCAGCGCCTTGCCGGTATAGCGGGCGAGCAGGTTGGCCTGGGCTTCGGTCATGGACGTGCCCATGCCTGCCACAACATTTTCGATGCCGCGCCCGGCCAGCGACACGTAGTCCATGTAGCCCTCCACCACCAGCGCGGATCCCTCCCGGCGGATCGCCGACTTCGACCAGTTCAGGCCATACAGGATGTCGCCCTTGTGATAGATCGGCGTTTCCGGCGAGTTCAGGTACTTCGGCGCCCTGGGCGAACCGGACAGGTCGCGGCCGCCGAAGGCGATTACGCGCCCGGACAGCTCCGCGATCGGGAACATGAGCCGGTCGCGGAAACGGTCGTACGGCTCGTCATCGCGTTCACTCTCCTTGATGAGACCGGCGGCGAGCAGGACGTCGTCCTCGATGCCATGTCTGTGCGCCTCCTCGCGCAGCGCACGCCATGCGTCCGGTGCATAGCCGAGGCCGAAGCGCTCGACGGCGGCATCAGGGATGCCGCGCTGCTCCAGATAGGTGCGAACCTTCGAATCCGGCTCACTCTCGGTGAGATGGCGGCGGAAGAAGTCCTGCGCGAACGCCACGGCCTCGTACAGGATGCGGTGCGGCTCGTCGTGTTCGCGACCGAGGCGCGGGTCGGGCACGTCGACCCCGTACTTCGTGCCCAGCTCGCGCACGGCGTCCTGGAACGAGACGCCCGCGCGCTTCATCAGGAACGTGAAGACGTCGCCGGACTCGCCGCAGCCGAAGCACTTGTAGAAGCCGCCGCGGGGCACCACGTAGAACGATGGCGTCTTCTCGTGATGGAACGGACACAGTGCGCGGAAGTCCTTTCCGGCGCGCTTCAGCGGGACCTGTTCACCGACCACCTCGACGATGTCGGCGCGCGCGCGGATCTCATCGATGATCGATTCCGCGATCATTGCAGCTCCGCGACGGTCACGCCCGTGCCGCCCTCGCCCAGGCCGCCGGGCCGGAACGACTTCACGCGACTGTCCGCACGCATGATCTCCGTCACCACTTCGCGCAGCGCGCCGGTACCCTTGCCGTGGATCACGCGCAGGCTCGGCAGCGCCGCCTGCACGGCAGCATCGAGCGCCGGATTGAGTCGCGAGGCCACTTCCTCGGCACGCAGTCCGCGCAGGTCCACCTCGCTGGACGCATCCAGGTCCTGCGCAGTCCAGCCCCCGCGCGCCTGCTGCCGCTCACGCACCGGTTTCGGCGCCTCCGCCACCGTCAGCTCCGCCGCCGGCACCTGTACGCGTAGCCCGCCCACCTCGACAGTCGCACGATCGTCACGGACTTCGACCACCACTCCCTGTAGACCACTCGCTGTGATACGGACGAACGCGCCCTCGTGCACATCGGCTCCCACACCCCGCGCCGCCCGCTCGCGCGGCGTGCGCTCCGCCTCGCGGCGCGCGCGCTGCTCGACACGGCGCCGTGCTTCGCGCGCCGCCTCCTCGACCGCGTCCTCACCCGTGAGGGCGGCCTCGCGCAGCTCGCGTATCACCGTCTCCACTTCCTCGCGCGCGTTCAGAAGAAGGTCTCGCGCCTGCTGCCGCGCGCGCCGCTCCGCCTCCTTCTCCCGTCGCCTGAGTGACTCTTCCCGCTTCTCCAGCTCCTCGCGCAGCGACGTGGCACGCCGCGCTTCGCGCGCGGCTTCGGACACCGCGGCGGCGAGCGCGCGATCCTTCCCCTCCAGCTCCGCCAGCAGCTGGCCGGCGTCCCGCTCGGATTCGGGCAGCGCGGATTCCGCCGCTTCCAGCAGGTCCGCCGGCAATCCCAGCCGGCGCGCGATCGCAAGACCGTAGCTGCGGCCGGGTACACCCTTGAGGAGGCGGTAGGTCGGTCGCAGCTCGGCCGCATCGAACTGGAGCGAGGCGTTGACCACACCCGGCTCTTCCGCCGCGATCTGCTTCAGCTGACCGAGGTGGGTGGTGGCGATGGTGAGCGTGCCGCGCCGCGTGAGCGAGCGCAGTATCGCATCGGCGAGCGCGCCGCCTTCGGCCGGGTCCGTACCGCTGCCCATTTCGTCGATGAGAGCGAGCGATCTGTCATCGGCGCGCTCCACGATCTCGCGCAGATTCTTCAGGTGCGCCGAGAACGTCGACAGGCTCGCCTCGATGGATTGCTCATCGCCGATGTCCGCGAATATGTCGCGGAATAGAGGCAGTCGCGTTCCCGGCCCCACCGGGGGGATCACGCCTGCCTGCGCCATTGTGGAGATGAGACCGATTGCTTTCAGCAGGACGGTCTTGCCTCCCGTGTTCGGCCCGGACACGAGCAGTGTGCGCTCGCCATGCAACGGACCGCGCGCTGCCCGGTCGTCCGATCGTTTCCCAGCCGCCGGGTCAGCCGGTTCCATCGCGAGGTCGAACGGCACCACACCGGAGGTGGTCGCGAGCAGCAGCGGATGACGGGCGTTCACCAGCGTCAGCGCGCTCGTGTCGGCGCTCATCTCCGGGCGACTACCCTGCACGTGCAGGGCGTAGCGCGCGCGGGCGAACAGCGAGTCGATGCGGACCAGTGCGTCGAGTGCATCCGTGATCATCGCGTGCGACGGCCGCAGTGACTCCGTCAGCTCCCGCAGGATGCGCAGCACCTCACGCGCCTCCGCCAGCTCCAGCTCGCGCAGCCGGTTCATCAGCTCGAGCGCGACGGGCGGCTCGACGAACAGCGTGGCTCCGGTGGCGCTCTCATCGTGCACGAGCCCGCCCACTTCTCCCCTGCCCTCGCGCCGGACCGGAATGACGTAACGCCCGTCACGCAGCGACACGCTGGCATCCTGCACCTGGAAGCGCGGCGGCAGCGTGGCAATGTAGTGCTCCAGGCGCTCCACGATGCGGCTACGGGCGCCGCGCATCTCACGGCGGAGGCGGGCCAGCTCATGCGAAGCATTGTCGCGCACCTCGCCGCCGTCATCGATGGCTTCCCGGATGCGACGCTCCTCCTCGTCCAGCCTGGCGAGGCGCTCGGCAACCGCCGCGAGCAGCGGATAGTCTTCGGCATGCTGGAGGATGGCGCGGCGGGTCGCAGCGGAGCCGCGCAGCAGGATGGCGGTGTCGCGCAGCTCGGCCGGGTCGAGGACCGAGCCTTCGACCCCGAGCCGGCGCAGCGCGGCACGTGCATCGGGAATCGGCGGCATGTGCCAGTCCTGCGCACGGAACAGGAACGCCGACATCTGGTCGACACGCAGGAGCTCATCGACGACGAATGCGTAGCTGTCCGCTGGCTCCAGCGCCCGCACGGCACGCGCGCCGAGTGCGCTGCTCGCGTGACCGGCGACGACGGCCAGCGCTTCCGGCAACTGTAGGACGTCGAGCGCGTGCCCGTTCATGGCAGGGATCGTGGATCGTGGCGGGAGGACCCGGTCAGCCGAGCTCCTCGCGCACGATGCGGTTCGTTTCCTTCCCGTCGAAGCGGCCCTTCACCCGGGGCATGATGGCGCCCATGACGGAACCTACGTTGTCCGCGCCGCCGGCAATGGCATCCTTCACCATCCGGCGCACCTCGTCCTCCGACAGCTGGGCGGGCATGTAGGGCAGCAGCAGCGCGGCCTCCTGCTCTTCCTTGTCGGCCAGGTCCGTTCGGCCGACCGCTCGAATCTGTTCGGCCGCTTCACGCCGTTTCTTTATCGCACGGCCGACCACTTCCGTCACGTCCTCGTCCGTCGGCTCGCGTCCCATCTCGATCTGCCGGTTCTTGATCTCCGACAGCGTCGTGGTCAGCACGAGGGTGCGCAGCTTGTCACGTTCACGGCGCGCGGTGTTGAGATCCGCACGCAGCCTTTCCGTCAGCCCGCTCATCGAGTCCCCTGTCGTTCAGCCCGGCGGCCAGCGCATGTCGCGGCCGCCCATTACGTGCAGATGCACGTGATGCACCGTCTGGTTCGCAGCTGCGCCCGTGTTCACGACCAGGCGGTAGCCGCTCTCCGCGATCCCTTCCGAGGCGGCGACGTCACGCGCCGCAATCAGCAGTGCGCCCATCACGGCCGCGTCATCGTCGCCAATGTCGTTGATCGAGGCAATGTGCTTTCGTGGAATCACGAGCACGTGCATCGGTGCTTTCGGATCGAGGTCGCGGAACGCCACGGTGTGCTCGTCCTGCCGCACGACCGTCGCCGGTATCTCCCCGTCTGCTATGCGGCAGAAAATGCAAGCCGATCGTCCTGCCATCCAACCTCCCGGAAAGTCGTCCTGCCCCGCTATGGAAGTGCCCCGGTTACCGCACCTAATTGTAGCACAACCTGCAACCCGGGGCACTCGTGAACTCATTGCTGGAACAGGCCGCCCGCGTGCTCGAGCATCAACCGACGCGCAGCATGGAAGCCAATGCGCTCTATCGACGGGCCGCGCGGGAAACGGGCCTCGACATGCCGTTCAACCGGTTCATGGACGCGCTCCGGGGCACGCCGGACCATTTTGCCGTGATACCGCCGGATCCCGTCGTGGGCGCAGCGGCCGCATGGGACCCGCGCCAGCGCTGCCTGTACGAAGCAGCCATGGAAGCAGCCGGCATGACGCAGCCGCTCATCGTCCTCGCCGAGCGCAGGGTGCGTCGGGATGAACTCGACCACTCTCCCGCGGCCGGCCCGGACACGTCAAGACCGGCCACCGCTGCGGATGTGTTCGGCGACGCGCACGCTGCGCTCACACAGCTGCTGCACGCTTCCGATCCCGATGATCCGTTCCATGCGGCCGTGGCCTGCGCCCTGGAGGAGCTTCATGCCGCGCGGCGTGTGCTGCGCACATGATTCCCGTCATGGCATTGTCCACGCGCCGGCTCGGGGTCACAGGCGGCGCAGGGTGACGCTCCACCACTGCTCCTCAATGTCCTCGGCCTCGATCGCGAACCCGGCACGCTCCGCTGCCTCGCGCATCATGTCCGCCTCCTCCACCAGGATGCCCGAGAGGATGGCCCAGCCACGCGTCGCGAGTGCACGATGAAACGCCGGCAGGAGCGGCACCAGAACGCTGCTCAGCACGTTGGCGAGGATGCCGTCAAAGGCACCGCCGCCGTAGGCGTCGAGGAATGGATCATCGACGAGCGAGCACAGGAGCGTGATGCGCTCGACGACACCGTTCCGCTGCATGTTCTCGAAGGCGTTGGGTGTCGCGTCGGGATCGCTCTCGACGGCAACGACGTGGTGCGCGCCAAGAAATGCGCCGGCGATCGCAAGGATGGCGGAGCCGCTGCCGACATCGAGCAGCCGCGCGCCGTCCAGATCGAGGGCCTGCATCAGGCGGAGAACGCCGCGCGTGGATGCATGCTCACCGGTGCCGAACGCCATCTGCGGGTCGATGCGGATGACGAGGTCATCGGGCTCCGGCTCGAACTCGGCCCACGTGGGGCTCACGACGATGCGGTTGCCGACACGGCGCGGCTCCAGGCCGGAGCGCCAGATGGCCAGCCAGTCCTGCTCCGGCACCTCCTCGCCACTGAGCTCGAGCGACTCTGTGCCGAGTATGGCCTGCAGCACCTCACGAATGCGCCCCAGCGCTGCCTCGGGATCCTCGACCGAAAGGATGTAGGTCACGAGGCTGTCGCCGTGGTCCTCGATCGCCGATCCCCCACACGCGAGGAGCCCCTCGGCAAGCAGTCCGGTCAGCTCTTCCGAGGGGCTCGTGACGGAGATGCGCAGCCAGTTCGGCACGTCAGCTCCCTGTCAGCGCTTCCTTGACCCGACTCCAGAAGCCACGGTCGCGAACGTCATCGACCCGCTCAGCGGGAGCCTCCGTCTTGGCAAGCTGTCGGAATGCCGATTCCTGCTCGGCTGTCAGCGACGTGGGCGTCCATACGACGACGCGAATGATCAGGTCACCGCGATTGGTGCTCTGCAGGTGCGGCAGTCCCCGGCCGCGCATGCGGAGGAGCCGTCCGGATTGCGTGCCCGGCGCCACCCGCAGCCGCGCACTGCCGCCGATCGTCGGGACCTCCAGCTCAGCGCCGAGCGCCGCCTGGCTGAACGTGACGGGCAGCTCGTAGACGAGATCCGCGCCATCGCGCAGGAACCGCTCGTCCTCTTCCACTTCCAGCACCACCAGCACATCCCCGCGCGGGCCGCCGCGCACGCCGGCGTTGCCCTGTCCACGGAGTGTCAGATAGTCGCCCGTCGAGACGCCGGGTGGCACGCTGACCTCCAGCTCGCGCGTGGCGCGTTCGACACCCCGCCCATTGCACTGGCCACACGGCTCCTCGATGCGCTGTCCCTCGCCGCCGCACTCCGGACACGGCATCACGCTCACCAGCTGGCCAAGGAACGAGCGCTGCACCCGGCGAACCTCGCCGGCACCGCTGCACGTCGTGCACGTCACGGGCGACGTACCTTCCGCCGCGCCGCTCCCACCGCAGCGGCCGCATTCGTCGTTCACCTCGACACGCACGGTCCGCTTCACGCCACTCGCCACTTCGTCGAGCGTGAGCCGGAACGTGATGCGCATGTCCGGCCCCTTGCGCACGCTGTGTCCGCCGCGACGCTGCCGCCCACCACCGAAGATGTCCTCGACGCCGAACCCGCCGAAGTCGCGCATGAAGATGTCGAGCGCGTCGTGGAAGCTGAAGCCGCCGTATCCTGCGCCGGCCCCGCCCTTCACGCCCGCGTGACCGAAGCGGTCGTAGGCGCTGCGCTTGTCCGGGTCCTTCAGGACCTCGTACGCCTCCGTCAGCTCCTTGAACTTCTCTTCCGCCTCCGCAGAGCCGTTGTTGCGGTCAGGGTGAAACTGGAGCGCGAGCTTGCGATACGACCGTTTGATCGCGTCCGCATCGGCGCCGCGTTCCACTCCCAGAATTTCGTAATAATCACGCATTATTTTCACCGCCAGCCGGACCGGCCAGCTCAGTCATGAGATTGCTCGTGTATTCGACGATCGCCGCGACTTTCGCGTACGGCATCCGCGTCGGACCGATCACACCGAGCACGCCCGAGAGCTTGCCGATGCGGTACTCCGAGGTCACCAGCGTCAGGGTGCTCAGCTTCGGGTTGCCGTGCTCGCCGCCAATCGTGATCCGCGGCACACGGTCATGCTCCCGCGTGCTGAGCACGCCCGTCAGCAGGTCCTGTTGTTCCGTCAGCTCGATCAGGCTGCGCAGGCGCGGCCCGCTCGAGAATTCAGGCTGGTCCGCCAGCACGCTCGTCCGCCCGAGCAGCAGCTCGGTACCTGCGAGACCGGTGGGGTCCAGGACGTCCTCCGCCGACTGCATGAAAATGTTCAGCAGCTCGGAGGCCCCCTCATCACTGACCGCGTCGCGCAGCCGCTCCGCCAGTGTCGAGCGGATCTCCCCCAGCGTGTGACCGCCCAGCCGCTCGTTCAGCACGGCGTTAACCGCGGCGAGGGTCTCCGCCGGCACCGCTCCAGGCAGGTCCACATACACGGTGCGAACTACCCCGCTGCGCAGCGTCAGCACAAGCAGAACCTTCTCCGCCGATACCAGCGCCAGCTCCAGCTTCTCCAGCACCACCTCGTCCAGCCGCGGCGAGATCGCGAGCCCGAGCTCGCCTGTCACGAGCCCGAGCACCTGGATCGAACGCCGGATCAGCCGCTCCAGCGGGCCCGGTCCGTCCTCCGCCAGCTGACGCCGCAGACGGCGCTGCTCGGCCGGCGAGATCCGCACAGGCTGCATCAGCGTGTCCACGTAGTACCGGTACGCCATGTCCGTGGGGATGCGCCCCGCCGATGTGTGTGGATGGAAGAGAAAGCCCTTCTCCTCCAGGTCCGACATCGCGTTGCGGATCGTGGCCGGAGACACGCCGAGACCGTGACGACGCGCGACGGTCCTGCTTCCCGCAGGCTCCGCCGTCTCGACGTACGTCCGGATCACCGCGTCGAGGATCTGCTCCTCGCGCTCCGTCAGACCACTGTGGCTCATCTCATCACCGGCTTCGCAATTCTCCCGCAAACCATGAAATGTGGCGACGTTGCAAAGACCCCGTCAACCGCGCACCGCCTCCAGCTCCACCGCCAGACGATCGAGCAGCAGCCAGCCCTCCCGCGTCAGACGCACCACACCCCCGCTCCGCCGCGCCAGCCCCGAGGCCTCCCACTCCCCTGTCCTCGCCCGCTGACCGGCGCTCAGACCCGATAGCTCCAGGCCGTCCGCGGCCCGCAGGCCGAGCCAGACCTGCTCCAGAGCGACATCCGCCGTCTCCAGCTCCTCCCGGCTCTCCTCCGGCGACATTCCGTCCACCAGCCGCCGCCTGTACTCTGCCCAGTCCCGCACGTTCCACGACCGTACCGGCGGCTCGAACGAGTGTGCACCCGGCCCCAGACCGATGTAGGGACGGTGACGCCAGTACGCCTGGTTGTGTCGACTCTCGGCGCCCGGCCTGGCAAAATTGGACACCTCGTAGTGTACGAAACCCGCCCCACCCAGACGCTCGGTCGCGAGCAGGTACTCCTCGGCATAGCGATCCTCATCGGCCATGGCCTCGCGGCCGCTGGCGACCCACCGGCCGAGCGGCGTGGCCGGCTCGGCGGTGAGGCCGTAGAGCGACACGTGGGTGGGCTCCAGCTCGATCACGCGCTCGAGGTCCCCGGCCCAGTCGCGCGGCAGGCGCGAGGGGAGCGCGAAAATGAGGTCGAGGCTGATGTTCTCGATACCGGCGTCGCGTGCGGCGCTCACGGCGCGTCCCGGACCGTCGGGTCCGTGCATGCGCCCCATCCAGGCCAGGGCTTCGGGGCTGAAGGTCTGGGCGCCCAGACTGATCCGATTGACCCCGGCCGCGGCCCAGTCGGCCGCGAGCTCGGGCGTGAAGCTCTCCGGATTGGCCTCGGCGGTCCACTCGACGGAGGACGCACTCCAGTTGGCGAACCTGGAGAGCAGGTCGGCGAGCCTCCGCATGGCGCCGACGCCGAGCAGAGACGGCGTGCCGCCGCCGACATAGACAGTCTGCAGTTCCAGCCGGTCCCACATGCGCGCACGCTGGCGCAGCGCGAGCTCCGCCGCGATGGCGTCGAGCCAAGCGTCGACGGGCGCGGCACGGGTGGCCGTGACGGCGAAATCGCAGTAGCCGCAGCGCCGCAGGCAAAACGGGACGTGGATGTAGAGATGCTCGGGATTCACGTACGATGTTACCCGTCAGCCGGTTGTACGTTGCGGTCCGCGACCGGCGGCTTCATGCGTGCTGCACGCGCTCGCGCCGGCGCTCGAAGCGGTGGCCGGCGAGCTGTCGCACGCGGCCGTCCAGCTCCAGCTCGAGCAGCGCCACGAGCGCGGCGGTGGGAGCGATACCGGCAGCCCGTGCCAGCGCGTCCGCATGGACGGGACCGGCCTCCAGAGCCCGCCACAGCCGAGCATGTACAGCGTTGGGGGGCGGGCTCTCGTCGAAGAGGTCCATCGGGACGGAATCGCCGAGGCGGATCAGGCCGGTGACCTCCAGCAGGTCACGCAGACCCGTATAGGTGTGCGCGCCGTCGCGGATCAGGTTGAAGATGCCCTGCGCGTTGGGCAGATGGATGGCGTTCGGCACGCAGTACACCGGCACGCCCTGGTTCGCCGCATGGTTGCCCGTCGCGACCGCGCCGCTCTTCTCGCCTGCCTCCACCACGACCACGGCGTTGGAAAGGGCTGCAATGATCCGGTTGCGGTGAGGGAACGTATGCTGCCGCGGGGTCTGACCCGGGAGCAGCTCGGACAGCAGCAGTCCTTCGCGCGCGATGCGATCCTGCAGGCCGGTGTTCTGGCGGGGATAGTGGATGTCGATGCCGCAGCCCAGCACGGCGACAGTCGTGCCGCCTGCCTCGAGGGCGGCGGCATGCGCGGCCGCATCGATGCCGAGCGCGAGCCCGCTCACCACGCAGCCGCCCGCCCGCGCTACGCCTCCGCCGATCTGATCGGCCAGGTCGAGGCCGTACTCGCTCGCCTTTCTGCACCCGACAACGGCAATGCCGGGCGCAGCAAGCAGCTCGAGCGCACCGCGCGCGAACAGTACGGGTGGTGCATGCGCACCCAACCGCAGCCGCACGAGCTCTGGATACAGGGCGTCGCCGTGTGCGATGACGTGGATGTGATCGGTGTCGATCACGGTGAGGGCGCTCTCTACGCGGTCCTGCACGCGCCGCGATCGTGCGGCCGCTGCCACGCCAGCGCCGCACACGGCGCGGAGTCGCATGCACGCCTCCCGCGCGCTGCCGAATTTCTCCAGCAGCCTCAGTACGACCGATTGTGGCAGGCCCGGCGTCGCGAGCAGTGTGAGCCGCGCGATCAGCTCCGCACGATCGCGTGCGCCGCTCACGGCCGGTACAGCTCCTCTTCCGGCTCCTCCTCCGCCACGACGTCGCGCACGCGCAGCCACAGCGCCTCGAGCAGTTCCGTCAACCCGCGGCGGGCGACTGAGGAAATCGCAAACTGGCCCCATGCCTCCGGAGCGTCGATACGCGGCGGGTCCTCGCCGGGAGCCAGCACATCGGTCTTCGTGATGATGATGCAGTGCGGCTTGTCGGCCAGCTCCTCGGAATAGCGACGGAGCTCACCGCGCAGCAGCTCGTACTCCGCCTGCACGTCCTCGATGTCGAGAGGGATGAGGTAGGCCAGCGTGCGCGTGCGCTCGATGTGGCGCAGGAAACGATGGCCGAGGCCTTTCCCCTCGTGTGCCCCCTCGATGATGCCGGGGATGTCGGCAATCACGAACGTGCGCGAGCCGGTCAGCGACACCACGCCGAGATTCGGCGTGAGGGTCGTGAACGGATAGTCTGCGACTTTGGGTGTGGCGGCCGAAACGGCCGCGAGCAGCGTCGACTTGCCAGCGTTCGGCTGACCGACCAGCCCCACATCCGCGATGAGCTTCAGCTCCAGCGCGATGCGGCGTTCCTCCCCTGCCGCACCGGGCTCCCAGTAGCGGGGAGCCTGGCGGGTCGGCGTCGCGAACTGTGCGTTGCCGCGACCGCCGCGGCCACCCTGTGCGACGACGATCTCCTGACCGGGCTCGGTCAGCTCGCCGATGATGTCGCCCGTCTCGGCATCGCGAACGACCGTTCCCACCGGCACGCGCACGAGCATGTCCTCGCCGTCGCGGCCCGTGCGGTTCTTGCCCTGACCGTGCTGGCCACGCTCCGCTCGATAGTGCTGCTGGTAGCGATGGTCGAGCAGCGTCCACAGCTGCGGATCTGCGCGCAGGATGACGTTGCCCCCCCGGCCGCCGTCGCCACCCGACGGCCCGCCGTGCGCGACACCCATCTCGCGACGGAAGGCCTCTGCACCGGAGCCGCCCGTGCCGGCGATGACCTGAATCTCTGTATAATCGACGAACATCTCAGTCCTGATCCTTCTGACTCGCCGCGCGACGCGCGCGGACGGCGTTCCACTGCTCGCTCAGCATGCGCGCACGTTCGGGCGGCAGCGAGGCGAGAAGGCGGCGCACGGCCTCGTCGACCTCGGCCTCCTCCGCCCCGGCATTAAGGGCGCCGCGCAAATGCGAGTAGACCTGCGGCCCCGCATCCTGGGGAGCGAGCACGGCAACGATGCACAGCTCGCGCGTGATGAGGTCGAGGGCGGGACGACCGAGCACCTTGCCATAACCTTCCACGACCATCCAGCGCTCCATGTCCGGATGGAGTGCGGCAATGTTGGCGCGGAGCTTCTCGTACTGTCCGCCGTACACGCGGGCGCATATCTCGGTCCCGCGCCGCTCCCATTCCTTGAAATCCTTCGCGGGCGTGCCGAGCGCCGGAATCCCGCTGACCCGCCGCCAGGCGGCGAGGCCGCGTAACGCAGCGGGATAGCCGAGGAAGAGGTAGGTCTGAAGCAGTGCTTCCTCGATGGCCTCGGGCGTTGCCACGCCGACGGCGGCGCGCAGCGAGGAATCCAGGCGACCGGCGGAGCCGCCTGCGAGCGCAGCCGATATGTCGATCAGTGCGCGAGTCGCGTCATCCATGGCCGGTCTCCAGCGCGATGCGCGAGCGCAGCGAGCCGACAATCTCACCTCGCGTATTTTTCACGTCCGGCCCCGCATACCTGTCCAGGTCTCCCATATCCTCTTCCGTGAGCAGTCCAAGCAATCGCAGCACCTCGATGAGTGCCGGCTCAGCCGCGCGCTTCGCGCCGTCCTCGACCTTGAGCGCCACACCGATCTCCGCGCCCGGCACTCCGGCGCAGTAGATTCCCTCCGCGCCGACCTTGGCGAAGATGCGGCCCCGCGTCGTCCGCATCAACTCTGTACACAGGCGGTCGGTCCCGCCGACCAGCTCCGGGAACGTCTGCATTGCGTGGATCAGCCGTGCCGCTGGGCTTTCCGGCGAGCGCGTTGTCACGGCCAGCCGCGCGAATGTGAGGGCCAGCGCATTGAGCGGCAGCGCGAACGTCGCCACACCGCAGCCATCGACGGCGATGTCGATGCGATCCGTCGACACACTGCTCCAGTGCGAGATCGCCTCCAGCATGCGCTGCTGCACCGGGTGCTCGGCTTCATGATAGCCCCGCAGCGGCCAGCCGTGCGCCGCCGCCAGGCCCAGCATCGCGGCGTGCTTGCCCGAGCAGTTGTTGTGCAGCCGCGTCGGTGTTTCGCCTCGATCGCTCAGATCCCGCGCGGCAGCGGCGTTGAAGGGCGCATGCGCCCCACACGCCAGCGCCTCCTCGCCCAGGCCGAGACTGGCGAGCATCCCGCGCGCTACCTCTACGTGTCGCGGCTCGCCACTGTGCGATGCGCACGCCAGCGCCAGCTCCGCATCACCCCACCCGAACCGCTCAGCGACACCATCGGCGACGATCGGCACAGCCTGCACCGGCTTCACCGCAGAACGCGCGAACACCACCATATCGGGTATCCCGGCGTACGCGCGCAGATGACCAGCCGGATCGACCACCGCCACGCTCACGCGGTGCACCGACTCGACGAATCCACCACGCAGCACCTCTACCGATGCGCCCTTCTCGCTGGATCTCACGTTCGACTCCTACGATCGCCCCCGCAGCCGGAGCGCGACATGGCTGCCTGGGGATCTCTCATGCGTGGTCCGGTCCGGCGTTCACCGGGTTCCGCCTGATCACGGTCACGGTGATACCGGCCAGGATCAGAATGCCTCCCACCATTGTCTGTGGACCCGGCACTTCCGCGATCGCAGGCAGCAGCCACGCAATCAGTGTCGCGCCGATGGGCTCGCCGAGAATGGCAATATTGGCGATGTACGCCCGCACGTATCGCAATGCATAATTCACGGCAGTATGCCCGAGCATCATGGGGCCGGCGGCGAGGGCGGCGAAAATGAGCCAGTCGCGGCCGGGGAACCCGGTCAGAGGAACAGCAGGCATGACGGCGATGGCGAGCAAGAGTGCCAGGGCCGCGATGCCGTAGATTATGAAGATGTACCACCACAGGTCCATCTGGAGACGGAGTCGCCGGCCTATCACGTAGTAGACCGAAACGAACAGGGCGCCCGCGAGCGCGAGTGCGTCGCCCAGGATGGCGCTGGCACCGAGGCCGAAGTCACCCCAGGCGATGATGATGGCGCCCGTGACCGCCACCGCGATGCCCGCCCACTGCCGCGGCGTGGCACGTTCGCCGAGCACCGCGCCGGAGAGGAGCGCAACGAACACCGGCTGCGTCGACACGAGCACGACGGAGCTGGACACCGTCGTGAGGCTGATCGAAGCGATCCAGCTCCAGAAATGAAGGGCCAGAAACAGGCCGGCGGCCGTGGCAAGCAGCCAGTCCCGGTGTGACAGGCGCGGCACCGGCGTCCGACGCACCAGCAGCACGATAGCAATGAACGCCACCGACATGAGCAGACGCCACGCCGACACGGCGAGCGCCGGTGCGGACGCGAACCGCACCAGCGGACCCGCCCAGCTGATTGCGAACACGGCGACCACGAGCGCTGCGGTCGGGGATACCGCGGGATGCTCGGCGCGGGGATGGACGCCGCTGCCGGGACTCACCCGTTCAGCAGCAGGGGAAAGTTACGGATAACGAGATTGGCGCCCAGTGCGGCGAACATCACGGCGAACAGCCAGCGCAGCTTCCGGGCGTCGAGTCGCTGGTTGAGCCGCGCCCCCCACCGCGCGGCCAGAACCGCACCGGGCAGCATGGGCAGTGCGGCAGCGACATGCACATAGCCGATGTTACCGGGGGGAAGCCCCGTCGTGCCTGCGCCGGTGGCCATGTAGGTCACCGTCCCGGCCGTGGCAGCGAACGCGACGATCGCAAGCGAGGTCGCGGCGATGTGTCGTATGTCCAGGCGTACCACATACATCAGCATCGGAATGGCCACGAGGCCACCGCCGACACCGAGCAGCGCGGAAAAAATGCCGACGAGCGCGCCTGTCGCACCGGCCGCGATCAGGTTGCTGCGCGGCGGTCCGCTTACGCGTGCTGCCCGGCGCGTGAGGAGCTGGATGCCGGTGAGGACCAGGAACGTGCCGAATGCCACCTTCAGCACCTCAGGTGGCATGCTCGTCGCCAGCTTCGCGGCCACGGCCGCGAGCACCATCGAAAACAGCGCGACCGGCAGTGCGGTGCGCCACGCCACGAGGCCGTTGCGGGCGTACGTCGCCGTTCCCGCCATCGCGGTCGGTATGATGATGAACAGACTGGTCGCGTGCGCGACCGTCGCGTGCAGCGACGGCGGAATGCTCACCCCGCTCCACGCGGCGTGGGCGTAAAAGAAATAGAGGAAGGGTACTATGAGTACCCCTCCTCCGATCCCGACGAGGCCGGCGAGGAATCCGACAGCGAACCCGACGACGATCAGCGCCAGCAGCGCCGCGGCAGTCATCGGGGTCGCGCCGCCCCTCCGCTCAACGTGATCCCGGCCCCGGCCGGGCCCCGGAAAGCCCCAGCGCGCCCGGATTCTGCGCAAGTGCGAACAGCGACTCCGGGGTCGTCGCGCGCCGCAGCAGCTCGGCCGCCGCCGCCACCTGCGGGTCGCCGGCGTTCGTGCGCTGGCGCGCCCCCTCCTGGCCCCACTTCGAGTAGGCGATCTCGACGCCGAGATCATTCGCCACCCAGCGGGCCGCGTTGTCGTACAGCTCACGCTCCACTTCGACGCCGACCGCCTCGATCGCGTCATAGAAGGCCCCGAGCATCTGCGGCGTCACCTCGAAGCCAGGCCGCAGATTCGGATTCTGCCGCAGGTACGCCACTGCGAAGCTCAGCCGCGCATTGATGTACTCGGAGAAGTGCTGCTGCATCGCCTGGATGAACTGCCGCTCGTCGAGCGTCGTCGTATCCGGCGCGAGCACCAGGTCCGGGTGGATACCACCACCGCCGTAAACCGTCCGACCCGCATCCGTCTTGTACGACGGCTTCGCCGCCGTGTCCGTTTCGGCCGGCTCGCCCACCTCGTCCTCGACGAGGTGCGCATCGATGCCGTACGGCTTCTGGATGCTGCGGCCGATCGGCGTGTACCAGCGCGCTGTCGTAATCTTCAGCCAGTTATTGTCCTCGAGCGGATAGAGCGACTGCACGGAGCCCTTGCCGTACGTCGTGCGTCCGAGCACAAGCGCACGATCATGGTCCTGCAGCGCACCCGCCACGATCTCCGAGGCAGACGCGCTCTGCGGCCCCACCAGCACCACGACAGGCAGTCCCGGGAACTGATCCGGTGTGCGCGCCGCTGCCCGCTGGTTCTGGTTCGCCGCGCGACCCTTCGTCTCGACCACGGTCTGCCCGCGCTCGAGGAACAGGTCGGCGACGGTGACGCCCTGGTCGAGGAGTCCGCCCGGATTGCCGCGCAGGTCCAGGATGACACCGCGGGCGCCTTCGTCCATCAGGCCGCGGATGGCCTCGCGCAACTCCGTCGTCGAGCTCTCGCTGAACGATGTCAGCTCCACATAACCGACGTTACCGCTGAGCATGTACGCTGCCGGTACCGCCTGGATGTGGATCTCCTCCCGCACGATGCGGATCGGGATCGGCTCATCCACGCCACCGCGCGCGACCATAATGTCGACGGGACTGCCCTTCGGCCCGCGCAGCTTGCTCACCGCGAGGTCCGTGTCCCAGTCCCGCGTCGACTCGCCGTTCACCTCGATGATCTGGTCGCCCGCCTGGAGCCCCGCCCGCGCGCCCGGCGTGCCCGGCAGCGGACTAATGACCGTGATCCAGCCGCTGCGCCGGTCGATCGAGACGCCGATGCCGCCGTACTCGCCCTGCGTCTGGAGCCGCAGGCGCTCGTAATCCTCCGCGAGCATCAGCGATGTATGCGGATCGCCCAGCTGCTCGAGCATGCCGTCGACGGCCATGCGGTAGAGGTCGGAGGACTCCTTCGAGTCCACAAAGCTCTCCGACACGAAACGCAGCACGTCCTCGAACAGGCGCGCGTTCGCGTAGACGTTGCGTTCCTGCCCCATGCCCCGCTGCAGGAACCAGCCACCCGTTGCCATCGCCGTCACAGCGACGAGCACCGGGGCCAGAATTGTGCGATTGATTTTCATCCGTCCTCCAGGACGTAAAACCTGCCAGTACGTGCTGTCTGTCTAACCCTCGGCAGGCGGGAATGTTTCTGGAAATCTATCCCGCAGCAGCCCTCGGATCCGAGCGTGAACGGCCTCCGGCGACGCGTCCCCGGCGACCACGGCGACATCCTCCTCGGTTTCCGAGAGCAAGCGATATGCCCCGGCGACCGCCCGGTGGAAATCGTCCCCGGCGCGTTCGATCCGGTCGGCCGCCGCGCCCGCGCGCTGCCGCCGTGCCGCACCTTCGTGCGGTTCGACATCAAGAAGTATCGTCAGGTCCGGCCGCAGGCCGCCGGTCGCGAACGCGTTCACCCTGCGCACGTCCTCCAGATCCACCCCCCGACCGTATCCCTGGTACGCGAACGATGAGAGCTCGTACCGGTCGCCGATCACCACGTCGCCGCGGTCCAGCGCCGGCCGGACGACCTGCTCCACGAACGCAGCGCGCGCCGCCACCATCAGCAGCAGCTCGGTGCGCGCAGGCACATCACCGCCGTGCAGCAGAGCCTGCCGGATCTCCTCGCCGACCTGCGTACCCCCCGGCTCCCGGGTCAGCACGTTCGCGATCCCGGCACCGCTCAGCCACTCGGAGAGCAGTCGCGCCTGGGTCGACTTCCCCGACCCCTCGACGCCCTCGAATACCAGAAACATCACACGAAGCCTGGCGCGGGATCGGGATCGTTATCGGTTCGCGGGAGCGGGCGGTGCATTTCGCTGCTGCGGTTCCCGCACACGTCGACGCTCCCGCTCCCGATTTCGTTCACGATCAGGAGGCTTCTACCGTCTCCTCGTAGTACTCCAGCCCCAGGTGCGTGATCTGGTCCTCGCCCATGATGTGGCGAAGCGTGTTCTTCAGCTTCATGTGCTGGATGAACAGATCGTGCTCCGGATACAGCCCGGGTGCTGTCATGGGCGACTTGAAGTAGAACGAGAGCCACTCCTGGATGCCGCTCATGCCGGAGCGGTGCGCGAGGTCCATGAACAGGGCGAGGTCGAGGACGATCGGCGCTGCCAGAATGGAGTCACGGCAGAGGAAGTCGACCTTGATCTGCATCGGATAGCCGAGCCAGCCGAAGATGTCGAGGTTGTCCCAGCCTTCCTTGTTGTCACCACGCGGCGGGTAGTACTCGATGCGCACCTTGTGGTACACGTTCCCGTAGAGCTCCGGATGCAGCTTGGGCTGGAGGATGTGCTCGATAACGCCGAGCTTCGACTCCTCCTTCGTCTTGAAGGAATTCGGATCGTCGAGCACCGCGCCATCGCGATTGCCCAGGATGTTGGTGCTGAACCAGCCGGAGAGGCCGAGCATGCGCGCCTTGAGGCCGGGCGCGAGGATCGTCTTCATCATGGTCTGGCCGGACTTGAAGTCCTTGCCGGCGATCGGCACGCCCTCCCGCTTCGCGAGCTCCTGGATGGCCGGGAAATCGACCGTCAGATTCGGTGCGCCATTGGCGAAAGGTACACCTTCCATGATGGCGGCCCAGGCGTACAGCATGGACGGCGCGATCGCGGGGTCGTCGGAGTCGAGCGCGCGCTCGAACTTCTCCAGCGACATGTGCGCGTCGGACGGCTGGAGGAACACCTCGGTCGATGCGCACCAGACCATGACCAGACGATCACAGCCGTGCTCCGCCTTGAAGTCGCGGATGTCCTGGCGCAGCTGCTCGCCCAGGTCGCGCTTCGTGGCGCCCGTCTTCACGTTCGTGCCATCGATGCGCGTCACGTAGCGATTGTCGAACACAGCGGGCATCGGCTTGATGCCCTTCAGGAAATCGGCGATCGGCTCGATGTGCTCGTACTTGTTGAGCACACCGGCGTTCAGTGCACTCTCGTACGCGTTGTCCGGGATCGGATCCCACCCGCCGAACACCAGGTCGTTCAGCCCCGCCAGCGGGACGAAGTCGTGGATGAGCGGGTTGCGATTGTCCGTGCGCTTGCCGAGCCGGATGTGCGCGAGCTGCGTCAGCGAGCCGATTGGCTCCGCCATGCCGCGGCGGACGGCTTCGACACCTGCGATGAAGGTGGTCGCAACCGCGCCCATGCCGGGCAGAAGGACGCCGAGCTTACCCTGTGCGGGCCTGACTTCGGTGCCGCTCATATGACCTCAATTGATCGGGTGGACAACTGTAGTAGTAATGCGAAGAACTTCATTGTCATTCATCGAGGGGCACGCCACGAGCGTGCTGGTATACCCATACGATGCGCTGGAAGGCGGTCAGGTTCGTGAGGACCGCGAGGATCACGATCACGCCCTTGAGCACCAGGCCGTTCCACGCCTCGCCGAAGAAGAGCGATGCGGCACCGAGCAGCACCACACGCTCCGCGCGCGGCATGAGCCCGACCCGGCAGTCCAGGCCGAGCGCTTCCGCGCGAGCGCGAGTATAGCTGATCATGAGGGAGCCCGCCATGGCGAGCATGACCAGGTAGATCATCCCCACATCGCCCAGTTCCTGCCGGTAATCGTTGTACAGCGACAGGATGCCGATGAACACGACGATCTCGCTGATCCGGTCGAGCGTCGAGTCATAGAATGCGCCGAACTTGCTGCCGAGCGCAGTCAGCCGGGCGACACGGCCATCGAGGATGTCGAAAAAGCCGCCGAGCAGGATCAGGAAACCGGCCCAGCGGACCTGATGCTGATGGAACGCCAGACCGGCGCCGAGCGTGGACAGGAACCCGAGCGTCGTGAGCAGATTGGGATGCACCCGGTGCCGCACGAGAACATCGATGAGCGGTCGTATGATCCCGTAGACGCCGCTTCGCAACGACTCGAGGGCCATGCTTGCCTCAGGACGGCAGGATAATGCGTGACTGCGCGCCCATCTCCATACCGCGCGAGATCTCCTCGTTCACCCGCTGCAGCAGCTTGTCAAAATTCGACTGCGCGGCCACCAGCCCCTGATAGGAAGTCGACGACTGCAGCGTGCCGAATACGGTCTCGTACTCCTGTTTCGCGCTCTCCTCCGGCTCCTGGCCGCTGTGGAGCGCGGTGGAAATCTCCCGCTCCAGCTTGTCGAGCCGCGTCATCGCCCCTACGGCGTCCTGGTCATCCGTGAGTCGCTGCCGCGCGCGCCCGAGCGCCTTGTACTCGTCGCTCTGACCGAGCAGGCGCCCCAGCTCCTGGGCGCGTTCCTTCATTCCGTCCGTCATTACTCCTCCATGCCGCATGAACCGGCGCACGCCGGTAGAGTCACCAATTATTACGCCGGCGTCGCCACCGGCGCCACCGGACGCGGAACCCACTCTGCATACCGGCTCAGCCCATCATGGCAGTGGCGCATACAGATCTTCCGGCCCGCGGTACCGGCGACACGGCCATGTGCCTTTGAGCCGTTATGCAGAGTGGGTTCCGCGTCCGACTGTCTGCGCCAGCGCGATCCGGTCGCGCCCGGCGAGGTCGCGCTCCACCCGCGAATCGACGTACCTGCCCGATTTCGCAAGCAGATCCAGGACGGCCGGCCCCTGCATCGCCCCCATCTCGAGGGCCAGCAGTCCACCCGGGCGAAGCCGGTCCGCCGCGCCCGCGATGAGCCCGCCGATCACGGCCAGACCGTCGGCGCCGGCGAACAACGCAGTTCCCGGCTCATGCGTCACGACCTCGGCTGCGAGACCGCCCCGGTCCGACTCCGCCACATACGGCGGATTCGACACGATGACGTCATAGCGCTCGCCCTCACCGACCACGTCGAACAGCGATCCCTCGCGGAACTCGATCCGATCGGCCACGCCGAGTCGGGCCGCATTCAGCCGCGCCACGTCGAGCGCGTCCACTGAGACGTCGCTCGCTACCACCCGCTCGTACTCACCCTCTGTGACCAGGCTGAGCGCGATGGCGCCCGATCCCGTACCGATGTCGAGAACGCCGCCCCACCGCCCCTGCCTTCTCGACCAGTCCAGCACCGCGCCCGCGAGCACTTCGGTCTCCGGCCGCGGGATCAGCACGCGCGCATCTACCTGGAGGTCCAGGCCGCGGAAGGCGGCCGTGCCCAGGATGTACTGCACGGGCTCGCGCCTGAGCCGGCGGCGGACCGCGCTGCGGTACTGCTCCAGCTCGTTCTCCGTCAGCGGGCGATCATGCTGAAGATACAGGTCGAGCCGTTTCAGTCCCAGAATGCCCGCCAGCAGCAGCTCGGACTCGAGCCGCGCCTGTTCGAAGCCGCGTTCCTCGAGGACGCCCGCGGCCTTGCGCGAGACGTCCAGCGCCCGCTCCGTCACGCCGGCCTCAGGCCGCGGACGCGGACTCGAGCTGCTCCGCCTCGCGCGCCAGCTTGAGTGCACCGATCAGCTCATCGAGATCGCCGTCGAGCACCTCGTGAAGCCGGTGCATCGTCAACCCGATGCGATGATCCGTGACGCGGCCCTGCGGGAAGTTGTACGTGCGGATCTTGGCCGAGCGGTCGCCGGTGCCCACCTGCGTCTTCCGGTCCCGTGACCGTTCCGCCTCCTGCTCCGCGATGCGCGCATCGAGCAGGCGGCTGCGCAGGACCTTCATCGCCTTGGTCTTGTTCTTCAGCTGCGACTTCTCGTCCTGACACGTCACCACGACGCCCGTCGGGATATGCGTGATCCGCACCGCCGAGTCCGTCGTATTGACCGACTGCCCGCCCGGACCGCTGGAACGATAGACGTCGATCCTGAGGTCCTCATCGCGGATCTCGATGTCCACGTCCTCCGCTTCCGGCAGCACCGCAACGGTGGCCGCAGACGTGTGGATTCGGCCCTGATTCTCCGTCGCCGGCACGCGCTGTACGCGATGTACGCCGGATTCGTGACGCAGGTCGCCATAGGCGTTGCGCCCCCGGACGATGAACACCACTTCCTTGTAGGCGCCGCGTTCGCCTTCCGACAGATCGACCAGCTCGACGCCCCAGTTCCGCGCGTCCGCGTACCGGGTGTACATCCGGTACAGGTCCGCTGCAAACAGGCCGGCCTCATCGCCGCCGGTGCCCGCGCGGATCTCCACCACCGCCGCGCGATCTGCCAGCGGGTCCTTCGGCAGCAGCAGCCGTCGCAGCTCGGCGCTCAGGCGCTCCTCCTCCGCCTCCAGCTCGCCGACCTCAGCCTCGGCCAGCTCCACCAGCTCCGGCTCCTCGCCCGAACCGATCAGCGCCCGCGCCTCGCCCAGCTGCGCACGAACACGTTCCAGCCGGTCCGCGACCTCGACCAGAGGCGCCAGCTCCGCCTGCTCCTGCGCAACCTTTCGCAACGTATCGCGATCGTTCAGGACCGCCGGATCCGCCAGCCGGTCCGTCAGGTCGCTGTAGCGCTGTCGCACGGATGGAATGCGCGATTCCCAGCTCATCGTTCCCTCGCGGATGCTGAAAGAGCCGGGGAAACCCCGGCTCTTCTCATGCTCCGGCCGTCTGCTTTCCCCATTTCTGGCGGAATCGCTCGACCCGGCCCGCGGTATCGATCAGCTTCTGCCGCCCCGTGTAGTACGGGTGGCAGATGGCGCAGATCTCAACGTGGATGTCGTCCTGCGTGCTGCGCGTCTCGAACTTGTTCCCACAGGCGCAATGCACCGTGGAAGTCGTGTAGTCCGGATGAATGCCTGGCTTCATGCTCTGGCCCTCGTGGCGTGTTCGCGTATAGACAGGAAGATTAACGAAAATCGCCGGTACGGGCAAGGTTTCGCCGGCCCGGCGGGACCCGGGCAGGAAGTCTCCCCGGCAGGAGGGAGGAGGCCGCGGCGAGAGCTACAGGTTCACCTCCGCCTTCTCTTCCGCCGACCGGTAGGCGGCCTCGACGATGCGCATGATCTGGATCTGCTCACGCGGCAGCGGCTCCTCGCTGCCGCCGGTCGCAACGCTCACGAAGTGCGTCAGCTCGCGCCGGTACGAGGCGGTGTAGAGATTCTCGCGTCCGAGCGAGACGTTCGGCGTGACATCGATCATCTGACCGGTCTCCACTTCCTTGAAGACGGCCAGCGGCGATATGGCGCCGGAGCCGCGGGTACCGAGCATGCGCATGTAGTGGCGGTCGCGCTCGGCGACGAGGCTCCAGCTCACGGTCAGTGAGATGCCGGAGCCGTTCTTCAGGCGGACGATGATGCCCGCGGTGTCCTCTACCTCCATGCCATCGGGGTAATGCATGTGGGTCATGACGCTGGCTGCGTCGGGCCAGCCGAGCATCCAGAGGCACAGGTCGAGGGTCTGCACGCCGAGGTCCATCATGGCGCCGCCGCCGGCCGTTGCGCGACGGTGGCGCCAGGTGGGCCGCACGACGCGCATCTTGCGGTTCAGCCACGCACCGCGGGTGAGAAACACATCGCCCAGCTCGCCGTTGGTGGAGAACGGCCGCAGCGCGACCGTATCCGGGCGGTAGCGGTTGTTCATGGCGACCATCAGCGTGCGGCCGGTGCGCTCGGCGACGGCGATGACGCGCTCGACGGCTTCGGGTGAGAGCGCGAGCGGCTTCTCGACGAGCACGTGCTTGCCGGCCTCGAGCGCCGCGATCGCCTGCTCCTCGTGGAGATAGCTGGGCGTGCAGATGATGATCGCGTCGATCAGGTCGGATCTGAACACCTCATCGTCATCGCGGAATATGTGGGGGATGCCGAAGCGGGCGGCGAGTGCGTTGGCGCGCACGTAATCGACATCGCAGACCGCGGTAAG
The DNA here is from genome assembly GCA_035461765.1 of Longimicrobiales bacterium. Classification (GTDB taxonomy): domain Bacteria; phylum Gemmatimonadota; class Gemmatimonadetes; order Longimicrobiales; family RSA9; genus SH-MAG3. Next base: position 28,039 of record DATHUY010000038.1, on the reverse strand, counting down.
CTCGACCTCATCGAGCTCGTTCAGCACCGGCAGATGCACCACCTGTGCGATGGCGCCGACGCCCATCAGCGCCACGCGCAGCTTCCCTTCACTCATCGAGCCCCCCCGATTCGGATGTCACGGAGCGCGGCGGCAGCATCAATGCGGCGCCCAGCCGTATGCCCGGGTATCGCACGTCGCTCACCAGCGTGTAGCGCGCTTCGCCATACAGGCGCAGGCGCGGGATCGGCTGGTACTCGGCGCCCGCGAGCACGGCCAGGCCAGCGGTGGTCGAGTCGAGGAGGTCCTCCACGAACGTCTCCGCAATGGCATCACCGCGACCGTTGAGCGCATGCAGCGACCCGCCCACACCGACGAATGTGATGATATCGAGGGGCGCCGTCCACACCACGTGGGCATCGACCGACATCGTGAGGTCGCTCCATTCGACCGTACCGAGGTCCGCCGCGGTGATCACCACGCCCTGCTGCTGCAGCGGCGGCAGGTTGTTGAGGCGGTCGGCAAGCCGATCCAGCTCCGTGGCCCGGAACTCCGATGACCAGTACGAGAGGCTGGGTGAGATGCGGACCGCGGGGCCGAGGAAGCCGAGGTCCAGGCGGATGGAGTACATGGGCGCCGCCTCGACCTTCGTCGGCCAGATATAGCCGTAGTCGAAGCCGATGCCGCGGAACGTGAGATTCTCGTAATCGTAGTCGGCCAGCTCCTGGCCGTGTGCCCGGGCCGCGGGAAGCAGAAGAGCGCAGGCCGTCAGCAGTCGCGCGAACAAACGCATCAGTAGAGCCTGCGGACTTCCACGCCGGTATAGTAGGCGCGCAGGATCTCACTGTAAGACTGGCCGGCTCGTGCGCGCCCCATGGCCCCGACCTGGCACATGCCGATCGCGTGGCCCCAGCCGCCGCCCTCGATCTCCATGGACGAGACGCCTCCGGGGCCCCGTTCGACAGCAATGTCGTGCAGCAGCGAGCTGTTCAGGATCGCGGGGCCCGGCTGTGGCCGGAGGACCCAGCGTATGGAGTCGCCGCGCAGGGTGTACTCCCGTCCGTCCGCAGTGAGCTCGACAGTCGCCCGACCGGACGCGTTACGGTCGATGATGCGCACGTCATCGACGCGGCTGACGGCCTGCACCGCACCGCGCGTGTGGGCACGGAGCGTCTCGCCAAGCACGGCGAGAAGCTGTGCGCGGGTCCAGCGCGTCGTCCAGTTGAAGCGGTTGGACGTGGAGCAGTAGTACTCATCGGTGCCGGGAATCCGATCGGAGACGGAACGCAGGTACGGCAGCGGCTGACGGTTCGTCCACGAGTCCTCGATCGCGGCCGTACGTCCCCCGCACGTGGACGAGTAGTAGGCCAGTATGGGCGCGCCGTTGTACGTCAGGATCTCGCCCGCCGTCTCGCGCACCGCACGACTCACGATGGAGTCCTCATCAGCGACACCGCCGTAAACCTGGTCCATCACGGTCGCGTAGAAGTCGAATCCGAGTGTCTCGCGCCCACCGAGATTACCGATCGCGTATGTGCGCGCCGCCACTGCCTGGGCCTTCATGGCCTCGATCTGCGACGCGGGCAGCCGCCCGATCTCGCGCGGCACCACTCCGAGCAGGTACGCCTCGAGATCCACCACGTTCAACGCGGACACGAGGCCACCGCTGCGCGGAATGATCAGTGCCTCGCCGCGATACTGTCGCCCGTTGATCGTGAGGCCGCCCGGCGCATCCGGGATGACGCGCAGTGATGCCGCGCGCGGCCGGACCACACCGGACGGCCCGCGCGCGCTCAACCGCCCCTGAGCGTCCGCCGAGAACGTCCACGTCGCGCCCGCACCGCCGCGCGCCACCTCGTCGCCGCCCGCGACACGGATGGCGAATCCGGTTGATGCGCCGACGGTCGCCATGCTGCTGTCGACGACGATCCCGATCCGGATGCGCGGCTCGTCCGACGGGAGTCCGGCGGCCGGCGGCTGCGGCGGACCCGCCGGCATGCGCTCGCCCGGCGTGCACGCCGACAGGGCTGCTGCGCACATGAGGACTGCTGATGTCTGCCTCATTGCGCGGCCTCCCTGAGCGCGTCGCTCAGCCGCTCGGCTGTCTCGTCCACCAGCTCCTGCGTGTGCGCCACGGACATGAATGACGCCTCGAACGGGGAGGGGGCGAGGAACACGCCGCGGTCGAGGCTGGCACGGTGGAAGCGCGCAAACAACGCGCTGTCCACGCGGGCTGCCGCAGCGAAATCATGCACGGGTCCGTCGACGAAATGCCAGCCGAACATCGCGCCGGCGGCATCGCCGCGGAACGGGATGCCGAGCTCGTGCGCTGTGTCCGCCAGAGCGGCGAGCAGTCCGCGCGCGCGCTGCTCGAGAACTTCGTACGGCCGTGTCTCGCGCAGAAACAGGAGCTGCGCAATGCCCGCGGCCATGGCCAGCGGATTGCCCGACAGTGTTCCGGCCTGGTATACGGGGCCGGCCGGCGCGATCATCTCCATCAGATCGCGCCGCCCGCCGTAGGCGCCGACCGGCAGACCGCCGCCGATGACCTTGCCGAGAGTGGTGAGGTCCGGCGTCACAGCGAAGCGTTCGCTTGCGCCGCCGAGCGCCACACGGAATCCGGTCATCACCTCATCGAAAATGAGCAGTGCGCCGTGCATCGTCGTGATCTCGCGCAGCTGCGCATGGAAGTCAGCGTGCGGCGCGATGAAGCCGGAGTTCCCCACGATCGGCTCGACGATCACGCATGCAATCCGGTCACCATGCTGCTCGAACGCGGAGCGCACCGCATCCGCGTCGTTGAACGGCACGGACAGCGTAAGCTCCGCTAGCGCTTTCGGCACGCCCGGCGAATCGGGAAGCCCCAGCGTCGCCACGCCGCTTCCCGCCTGTACCAGAAACGAGTCGCCGTGGCCGTGATAGCAGCCGTTGAACTTCAGGATGAGATCGCGGCCCGTCGCGGCACGGGCGAGACGTACCGCAGCCATGGTGGCCTCGGTGCCGCTGTTGACGAAGCGCACCATCTCGATGTGCGGCATGAGCTCGACCACCAGATCCGCCAGCTCCACCTCCGCACCGGTGGGTGCGCCGTAGCTCGTGCCGCGCACCGTCGCTTCCGTCAATGCACGCGTGATCGATGCGTGCGCGTGGCCGAGCATCAGCGCGCCCCAGCTCATCACGTAATCGAAGTACGCGCAGCCGTCCACATCATGCAGCACCGCACCGTCTGCGCGATCGACGAAGAACGGATTGCCGCCGACCCTGCCGAATGCCCGAACAGGCGAGTTCACACCGCCGGGAATCAGCGTGCGTGCGCGCTCGAACAGATGAGCGCTCGCACTCCTGTCGATGTACGTTGCTTCAGTCACCAGGGATCTCCGCCTTCAGATCGTTTTCCACGACATCCACCACTCGTACTCTCACGAAATCACCAGGTCGCGCACCGCGCGCATCCGCGATGTGCACGACGCCATCGATCTCCAGTGCCTGACCGGCGGTGCGGCCGATCGCACCGCGCGCGCCCGCGCGCGCGTCCGGATCGTCCGAGTCACGACCGGTCAGCGTATCGATCAGCACATGCGCTTCCCTGCCGAGCCAGCGCTCATTGCGCTCCTGCGCGATCGCCGACTGCAGCTCGTGCACACGTTCCAGACGCTCGCGCCGGACCGCTGCATCCACCTGGTCCGACATCCCCGCCGCGGGCGTACTCTCTTCCTCGGAATACGCGAATGCACCCAGGTGATCGAACCGGATTTCCTCCAGCAGACCCAGCATGTCGTCGAACTCCTCGTCCGTCTCGCCCGGGAAGCCGACGATGACCGTCGTGCGCAGCGCGACGTCCGGTATCGCATCACGGAGCCAGGTGACACGCTCGCGGATGGTGGCCTGCCGTTCGGGGCGGCGCATCCGCTTCAGCACGCTGTCACTGCCGTGCTGGATCGGCATGTCGATATAGGGCAGGATGCGCGGCTCGCGCGCGATCTGCTCCACCAGGGCGGGATAGATGCCCGATGGGTACATATAGAAAAGGCGGAACCATGGGATCGAGGTGCCGGCAACGAGTGCATCGAGCAACTCCGGCAGCAGCCCATGCCGCCGCGCTCCACCGGCCCCACCGTCCGCCCTGACGGCCGGAGTCGCTCCTGCGGCGGCCCCGGCCGGCGTCGTGCGGCCTCCGTTGGCGCGCGCGGCGGCGCTGTCCAGATCCGCGATGCGGACGTCCGCCATCACGCTCGCCATGCCGGCGAACGTGCGGCCGATGAACCACTCTGTTTCCGTCCCGGCAGTGCCACGCACGATGTCGCGGCCGTACCAGGTCGTGTCCTGGCTGATCAGATTCAGTTCGACCACGCCCGCGGCCTCCAGCTGCTGCGCCTCGCGCACGAGCGCGTCGATGGGTGTGGAGCGGTGTCGGCCGCGCATCAGCGGGATGGCGCAGAAGGCACACGTGTGATCGCAGCCCTCGCTGATCTTCAGATGAGACGTGTGCGGCGTCGATGTCGTCAGCAGCCGCAGCGGCTGTTCCATCGTCGGTACCACGCTCTCGCGCAGCAGCCCGCGCGCGCGCAGCTCCGGCACCAGCTGTTCTGCTTCCGTCAGGCCGAGGAACAGATCGACTTCGGGCAGCTCCCGCTGCAGCTCCGCCTTGTAGCGTTGCACCATGCAGCCCATCGCGACTACCGCACGGACGCGACCCGCGTGCTTCAGGCGCACTGCGTCCAGGATAGCGTCTACCGATTCTTCCTTCGCGACATCGATGAAGCCGCACGTGTTGATCACCACCACGTCCGCATCGCCGGCATCCCCGATGACGCGTGCACCCGCGCCCGCCAGCCGCGCGAGCAGCCGTTCGCTGTCCACCGTGTTCTTGTCACAGCCGAGCGTCACCAGCCCCACGCGCAGCGCGTCCGCCGACAGCTCCACCGCTGCCGTCGGCGTCTCGCGCGGTGCGCCCAGCACCGGCAATGCCCGTCGTATCGTACTTCTCGCCATTCCCCTGCCTTGCAGCGAAACGTCCCCGGAACCGCAATATACCCGGCTCCGGGGACGTCATCAAATCAATGTACGGGCCCGTCAGCCCACGCGGACGATGCGGACCCCGGCGGGCGGAATGAAGCGGAACACGTCCTCCGGAACGGCCGTGTTCGTCCGCAGCCCGGACAGGTCGAACCGGCGGACGCTGCCGTTGTGCTCCGTGATCTCGAAACGGCGCGCGAGCGAATCGCGCGTGTCGAACCAGACCTTGAGTGAACGGTACTCCGCCCGTGCGCGCGGCACCAGTATCATCACGTCGGCCGGGCGGTTCCCCACGTTCTCGCGACCCTCGAGAGTGTAACGGAACCGCTCCGTGGGGTTCCCGACGAACTGGGCCTGGAGGTCGACACCGCCGCCGCCGCCGGGGGCAGCGGGCGTCTGCGTGGCCTGCCTGGCGTCAATGCTCGGCTGATAGATGAAGAAGTTCTGGCCATCGCTCAGGATGATGTCACCGTCCGGATCCGTGAACCGCAATGCGATCCTGTCGGGCCTCTGCTGATACAGCATCCCGCGGCTGGTCGTCTGCTGACGGAGCAGCGGGTTGTTGAAATGCATGACGAACGAGGCCTGCATGGAGGTCACATCCTCATACGCGGCTGCGGCGCGGCGCAGTACAGCGGCACCCTCGTCGGCCGCGGGCTCCTGCGGGGTCGCGGGCGCGGGCGCCTGCTGCTGGCCTCCGGCCGGCGCAGCGGGCTGGCGCGGCTGGCCGGAAGGACCGTTCGTCGTCGGCTGATCGGCGGTATGGCGGTCGGCGTCGTCGACTGCGACCGGAGCAAGCCCCGGCGGTGGCGGCCGCGTACTGTCCCCGGCAGGCGCCATCAGGTCGCCGGCCGGCGTGCTGTCAGCGCGTACTTCGGCGGCCGTATCCGGATCCGGCACATCGGAACCGCCGCAGGCGGCAGCGCCGATGAGCGCGCCGGCGGCGAGCATCCTCACAAGTGCATTCATGCAGTCCACTCCAGGTTTGTCCCGAGCCTCGTACACGACCACGGCCGCGCCGTTCCTCAGTCGTCACCGCAGATGTGGCCGACGGACTCCATGCCGACGAGCACTTCGCGCGGCTTGGAACCGTCCGGAGGGCCGAGCACTCCGGCATTGTGCAGCTGATCGATGATGCGCGCGGCGCGACCGTAGCCGATGCGGAGGCGTCGCTGGAGCAGGGACGTCGAGCCCTGCTGGAACTGGACGCAGATCTCCGCGGCCTGCCGGAACAGCGCGTCGCGCTCCTCGAAGAAGGCGCTGTCATCGTCGGGCGCGGCGTCCGCGGCCTCGCGTGCGCGCACCATCTCGAGGATGTCCTCCTCGCGCGCGGGCTTCTCCGCCTCGCGTGCGCGGTACCAGTCCATCATCTGCTCGGTATCTTCGGTCGATATGTAAGCGCCTTGAATGCGGACGGGGTCCGACGTTCCGGGCGGCTGGAACAGCATGTCGCCGTTGCCGAGCAGTGCATCCGCGCCGTTCTGATCGATGATGGTGCGTGAGTCGACCTTGGAGCTGACACGGAACGCGATTCTGCACGGGAAGTTGGCCTTGATGAGGCCCGTGATGACGTTGACGCTCGGCCGCTGCGTGGCCACGACCAGGTGGATGCCGATGGCGCGCGACTTCTGCGCCAGCTGCGCCAGCGGCTTCTCGATCTCCGCCTGCACGGACATCATGAGATCGGCCAGCTCATCGACGACCAGCACGATGAACGGCAGCGGCCCGTCCGTATAGGTCCAGCGCTCCGGGTCGTCATCCGCGCCGACCGGGTTGGCGCGGCGCAGCGGTGCGCCTTCCTCAGCGCGCTTGTTGAACTCCGCAAGCGAGCGCGCGCCGTTCTCCGAAAGCAGCGCGTAGCGCCGTTCCATCTCGAGGACCGCCCACTTCAGCACGGTGGCTGCGTCCTGGGGATCGGTAACCACGGGATGACGCAGGTGCGGCAGATCGCCGTAGATGCTGAGCTCGACCATCTTCGGGTCGACCATGAGCAGGCGCAGTGTCTTCGGCGAATGCCTGTATACCAGGCTGGTGATGAGCGTATTGATGCAGATCGACTTGCCCGAGCCGGTCGCGCCGGCGATCAGCAGGTGCGGCATCTTCGCCAGGTCTGCGACGTACGGCCGCCCATTCAGGTCCTTCCCCAGCGCGAGCGGCAGTGCGCCACGCGCGCGCTGGAAGGTCGGGCTCTCCAGGATCCGGCGCAGGTAGACGACTTCCGCTTCGGGATTGGGAACCTCGACGCCCACTGCGCCCTTCCCCGGGATGGGGGCGACGATGCGGATGCTCGGCGCACGCAGCGCGAGTGCCAGGTCCGCATCGAGAGCGGCAATGCGGTTCACCTTCACGCCCGGCGCCGGCACCACTTCGAACTGCGTTACCACCGGACCGGTGGTGCGGCCGCCGATCTGACTCTCCACCTTGAACGTACGCAGCGTGTCGACGAGCACCTGCCCGAGCCGGTCGTAGTGTGCCTCGTTCGCTGCATGGTCACCAGGCGGCGGCTCGCTCAGAAGCGCGAGCGGGGGCGTCTCCGTTGCGTCCGGATCGCCCGTGTCCTCCAGGACAATGGCCGCTTCCGCCTTCTTCCGCCGCAACAGTCTGGGCACCAGCGACGGGGACTGCGCCGCAGCGGGCTCTGTCACGGCCGGCTCGTCGAGCACACCTGCGAGCACGGGCTCTGGCGACGGCTCCGGCAGAACGTCCGTTTCCGGCTGCTGCGGCTGCGCGCGCCGCAGCGAACGGATACCGCGCGCGGCGGCGCCCAGCGGATTCCAGCCGATGGTCGCGACGGACAGGGCGACCAGGAGCACCATCAGTGCGAATGCCGCACCTACTTTTCCCAGCAGAGCCGCGAACGGCAGCGTGAGTGTACGGCCCACCCAGCCGGCGCTGCGTGCGGGCAGCACCTCGACGAAGGCATAACCGGTATCCGCTGCAAAGAGCGCGGCCACAGCGGGCAGCAGCACGGCGAGGCCGAGCAGCAGTGCGCCGAGCCGGAGTGCACGCTCTCCCTCGATCCAGTCAAAGAAGGCAGCGCCCGCGATCGCAAGGAACGCGGGCACGAGCAGCACGCCGATGCCGATCGCGGTGATGCCCGCGCCGGAAAAGAGCGCACCGAGTACACCCATGACGTTGCCCGCCGCAAACACATCCAGTGCGGCGCCGCCCAGAGTTGCGACGGGGAGCAGGCTGAGCAGCGTGAACGCGCTCAGCGAGAGGAGGCCGATGCCGAAGAGCTGCCGACGTTGACGACTGCTGATCATGTCGACGATCTGCTACAGAAGAATGCGGTGCTCATCGAGGACCGGAACTGCATCGAAGAGGTCCTCCCGCGCACAGAAAGCGATGTCATCATGGCGTCGGAGCTCTGTGAGACGCCGTCCCGCAGCGGTGCGGGTGAGTGCCCGGACCGACGGCGCGGCGCGCGACATCCGCACCGTCGCGCTCAGCGCATCGTTACCGCTCAATGTACCCGCGATCGCACGAACGTGCCGTGCGATCCGGCCGGCGCAGATGGCGTCCTCCAGAGCGAAGCGACCTTCGCGCCCCGCACACAACAGCAGCGCCTCACCACCGAGGTCGACGAGTCGCTGTGCGACCGCACGCGCGTTCAACAGCGACCCGACCAGACACACGCTGCCGGCTGCACCCGCGAGCACGGCGTTGGTGCCGTTCGTCGTCGACATGATGAGCGTCCTGCCTGCGACCGCCTCACGTGTGAACTCCAGGGGCGAGTTACCGAGATGGAATCCGCGGATCGGCTCCGCATCCCGCTCGCCGCAGAGCAGCACATTGTCGCGACCCAGCTCCTCCGCCTTCCGCACCGCCTCGTCCACGCCCGACACCGGCAGGATGCTGCGCGCGCCGTTCACGAGCGCAGACACCATGCTGCTCGTGGCTCGAAGCACATCGATGACAACGACAGCGCGCCGGCCGATGGCTCCCTTCACCTCGGCCGGCGTGAATGCCACATCGAGTCTCACGCGGCGCTCGCTGCCCGTTCACTCATGCGACGCTCCACCAGCTTCGTATCGAGCCGGCCCGCGATCACATCCTCGTCGCGCAGCAGCTCGAGCAGGAACGGGATCGTCGTGTGGACGCCCTCGATGATGAATGAATCGAGCGCAATGCGCGTGCGAACCAGTGCCTCCTCGCGCGTGTTGCCGTGCACGATGAGCTTGCCGATCAGCGAATCGTAATACGGTGGCACCACGTAGCCAGCGTACACGTGCGTATCCACGCGCACACCGGGGCCGCCCGGCGGGTGGAAAATCGTGATCTGTCCGGGGCTCGGCGCGAAGTTGCGCGCCGGGTCCTCCGCATTGATGCGGCATTCAATGCAGTGACCGCGTAGTACCGGCGTTTCGCTGATCGAGAGCCGCTCCCCCGCCGCCACACGGATCTGCTCCTTCACGAGATCCACACCCGTGACCAGCTCCGTGACCGGATGCTCGACCTGGATGCGCGTGTTCATCTCCATGAAGTAGAAGCTGCCGTCCTCGTCCAGCAGAAACTCGACCGTACCGGCGGAGAAATAACCGATGGCCTTCGCCCCGCGCGTGGCTGCCTCGCCCATGCGCTCCCGCAGCTCGGGCGTGAGCGCCGCGGACGGCGCCTCTTCGATCAGCTTCTGATGGCGCCGCTGGAGCGAGCATTCACGTTCACCGAGGTGAATAATGGTGCCGTGATGGTCGCCCATGACCTGTACCTCGATGTGCCGCGGCCGCGCCAGGTACTTCTCCAGATAGACCGAGGCGTCGCCGAACGCGGAGCGTGCCTCATTCTGCGCCATCTGCAGCTGCGTCTGGAATACGTCCTCATCCTGCGCGACACGCATGCCCTTCCCGCCGCCCCCCGCAGCCGCCTTGATGAGTATCGGAAACCCGATCTCCCGCGCCGTAACCAGCGCGGACTCCGCGTCCTCGATGGCACCTGCACTGCCCGGCACCGTCGGAACGTTGACGCCCATCATCGTCTTCCGCGCCGTCGCTTTGTCGCCCATGAGGCGGATGTGCTCCGCCGACGGCCCAATGAACACGATGTCGCTGCGGTCGCAGATTTCCGCGAACTCCGCATTCTCGGCCAGGAATCCGTAACCGGGGTGGATGGCCTCAGCGCCGGTGACTTCAGCGGCAGCGATAATACGCGGGATGTTCAGATAGCTGTCGCGTGCCTGCGCGGGCCCGATGCACACGTCTTCATCGGCGAAGCGTACGTGCAGCGACTCGCGATCGGCCTCACTGTACACTGCGACCGTGCGGATGCCCATCTCGCGGCATGCGCGGATCACGCGCAGCGCAATCTCGCCGCGGTTGGCGACCAGTACTTTGCGAAACATGGATGTACTACGCAGCCGCAATCACTTCGAGCCGGCCGGCTCGACGCGGAAAAGCACCTGGCCATACTCGACCGGCTCGGTATCCTCGACGAGGATCTCACGAATGACGCCTTCCACCTCGCACTCGAGCTCGTTCATCAGCTTCATCGCCTCGAGAATGCACAGCGTCTGACCCTTCGTCACGGTCGTGCCCTGTTCGACGTACGGCGGCGCGTCGGGCGCAGGCGCGCGGTAGAACGTGCCCACCATCGGCGACTTCACGTCGACCAGGTTGCTCTTCGGTGCCGCTTCCTCGGCCGGGGCGGCGGCCGGTGCGGCCGGCGCGGACTGTGTGGCGGGTGCCGACTGGGCAGGCGCGGAGTGTGTCGCCGCCGCGTGCTGCGGGACGGGTACCTGTGTGTAGGACGGGAATGGGGCAGCGGCTGCCGCGGGCGTCTTCGCGATCCGGATGCGGGTGCCCGACCGGTTGATCTCGAGCGAATCTATACCGCTCTGATCGACGGCGTCGATGAGGCCGCGCAGGAAATCGAGGTCGGTCATGTTCTGCGCGACGTCACCGCGACCGTTCTGCTCGGCGACCGCCGAGCCTGTACTGCCGCTTTTGCCGCCTGCGCGCTTCCCAGTGCTCTGGGCCATCTTCAACTCCCTCGGGGCAGATGGTCGGCGCTCATCCGCGCTACCAGCCCACGCAATCCAAGTACATAGCTTTCCGCTCCAAAGCCGGCCACTGCACCAAGCGCACGATCGGTCAGGAGCGAGACATGCCGGAACGGCTCGCGAGCCGCCGGATTCGACAGATGGACCTCCACGAACGGCCGGCCGACGCCGACCAGCGCGTCGCGCAGCGACACGCTCGTGTGCGTCAGGCCGCCCGCATTTACCAGGAACGCATCCACCCGTTCCGCGGACTCCTGAATGTAATCGATCAGCGCGCTCTCGGCGTTCGACTGGAACGACTCCACCTCGACGCCTAACTCCTCGCCCAGCCGCTGCAGCCGCTGCTCGATCTGTTCGAGCGTGTCCGGACCGTATATTTCCGGCTCGCGCCTCCCCAGCAGATTCAGGTTCGGACCGCTGACGACCGCGACCCTCACTTCTTCAGGCTCTGCAGCCAGGACCGGAACATCTCCAGGTCGTCATCCTCGGACGAGTCGTCCTCATCGGCCCGAGCCGCCTGCTGCTCCTCCGCTGCCGCGGCGGGTTGGCCGGCGCCCGGTACGTCACGATCGAGCTCGAGCGGCGTCCAGCCTCCCGACTCCTCCTCGGGCTCCGCATCGGACGACGTGTCCGGCGCCTCGTCGGCCGGCAGGCCCCACGCGTCGAGCGCACCTTCCGTCAAATCCGCGACATCCGCGCCTTCGGACGAAACCGCATCCGAGGTGATCTCCTCGGGCGTGGCCGTGTCCGGCGTCACCGTGTCGGGTGTTGTAGCCCACGGCTCGGTCTCGGCCGGTGCCCAGTCGGATTCGGCAGCGGGGACGACCGGGTAATCCTCGCGCTCCGGCTCAGGCGTCCACTGTTCGGACGACCCCGGTCCGTTCAGCCATTCGGGCACTTCGATCTCGCCCGGTGCCTGTGTTTCCGGCGGCTCGACGTCGCGCGGCGGCCAGTTGCCGGAACCCGCTTTCCAGGATACCAGGTCGTGGAGGTACGTCCCGATCGGCTCACCCGTTTCACCGTCCTCCGCCTCCCCCGTCCAGGCGTAAGGCGTTGTCTCGGCGGTCCCGGATGACTCCGCCTCTGCGGTCCAGGCCGCGCCCACACCGCGCAGCCACACCTCACCCGCCTCGTCCTCGGTGCGCGGGCCGGCCTCCGCCGCAGCGGCATCTTCCGCTTCGCGCAGCCGGGCCGCCAGGCGCGCGTCGTCCGGTCGCGTGCGCAACAGCGCACGGTATACGTCCGCCGCCCGGTCGTGAAAGCCCTGACTGCGGTACAGCACTGCCATCGTCTCCGTCACCAGACCCGGCTCGGTACGGCGGGCCTCGGGCGCGGGCGTCGACTCCGCGGCCGGCTCCGCTGCCCCGCTGAGCGCCGTAAATCCGGCTTCACTCAGCTCCGGCTCCGTTTCGGCCACGCCGGCCCCCGGCCAGGAGGCGGGCTCAGCGGAATCGGCTGCCGATCCCGTGTCGTCCGCGAACGCCACGCGATCCTCCGCTTCCGGTGACTCGCCGGCAGGCGTTCCGACAGCGTAGCCGAATGACGCCGGCTCCTCCGTCTCCGCATCCTGCGACGCATGCCCGGCCGCATCCTCGTCCGTATCGTCAGGAAGCAGCGTGAGGGCGGCGTCCAGCACATCGACGCCGCCGGGCAGCTCATCGGGCGCCGCCGGCTCCTCGCCCGCCGAAGTCAGGTCGGCGACGAACGTCTCATCCGCATAGTCGTCGGCGTCCTCGAGGCTGCCGGCGTTCACCATGTCCGACAGGTCGAGCTCGCCGACGAAATCCTCGGTTTCCTCCTCCGCCGACGCCTCATACGATGGGTCCAGCAGGTGGATCTCGAGAGGTTCGGCTTCGTCATCCCGCCGCAGCTCATCCAGCTCGAGCGCGTCCGTGTCGCCCTCGTCGATCGAGGCCACGACATCGGATTCGTCGGCGGGCCACGTCGGAGCGGCCGACGCGGCGGGGCGGTCCTCGTACGGCGCAGGCCGCTCGGGTGCCTCGTCACCTGCATGGGCGACCGGCTCCGCAGCGCCCGGAGCCCCCTCGTTCGGGGTGCCGGCGGCGTCGCTGGCGGTCGCATCGGACGGCTCTCCGTGCGCCGCGTCACCGCCGCTCTCCAGCGGTCCTGCGGAAGCGCCCGCGGCCTGGTACGGCGATTCGGCCGTCGCGCTGGTATCGAGCTCGACGAGGCCGTACTCGACCGGCGGCTCTTCCGCGTCGCCCGTCCGCCCGGGAGCCGCCGACCACGGTGTGATATCCGGAGGTGCCGCATCGCCCACGGGCGGTGGCGGCGTGAGCGCGGCCTGCTCCGCTTCCGCCTGCTGTCCGGCAAGAGCGGACTCCGGTTCTTCACGATCATCCAGACCGGGGAACGCGTCGACGCGCAGCTCATCCGCGCCGGTCTCACCGATGTCATCATCGGCTCGGGCGGCGACAGCTGCGCCGGTGCCTTCGGCCTCGCGCTCGACGATCTCGACGAGATCGCGGACCTCTTCGTTCGACGGGTTACGGATGAGCAGCTCGCGGTAGTGCATCGCGGCGTCGGCATTGCGGCCGGATTGACGCGCAAGGTCGCCGAGCCAGCGCAGCGCGACCAGGTTGCCGCCGTCCAGGTCGAGAACGCGACGGAACGCGATCTCGGCTTCGCCCGTGATCTGCATATCGGCGAGGACACGCCCCAGGACGACGTAACCGCTGGCAGAATCGGGGTGGCGGGCAAGGCCCTCATCCAGGATGCGGCGGGCCCGCTCGTGCTCTCCTGCCTTGCGATAGGCCTCCGCCAGATGCACGAATACCCTGCCTCCGGGGTTGCCGGCGTACAGGGCTTCCAGCTTCGCAATTTCTTCCCGGTGGGACTCGGCCATCCACCCGCTCCACGGAATTCACGGAAGGCTACTGGGCGAGCGGACCAAGATAGGAACGGCCGCAGCACGCTGTCAACGCGCCCAGACCCATGATCCGCAGTGAAATACCGGACCGTGAGTTGAATGGTCCGACCCGGAGGGTTACTTTTCAGCGTTTATGCTCGTACTTCCCAATATCCCCGGACCGTTGCTGGTGGGAGTCTCGCGTTATGATGCGTCAGATGAGAGAGAACACGAAGTGGATCATGCTGATCACTGCGCTGGCCTTCGTGGCTCTCATGGTGTTCGAGTGGGGCATGGACATGACCGGCCGCAGCGGGTCGGTGGCCGGCGAAATAGGCCGCGTTAATGGCGAGTCCGTCAGCTATGAGGAGTGGCTGGCGGTGTATCGCAACGTGTATCAGCAGCAACAGAGCGCGATCGACGGTCCGATCACCTCGGCGATGACGCGTCAGATCGAGGATGCCGCCTGGGACCAGATCGTGACGCAGCGTCTGCTGCAGCAGGAGCTGGACAGGCGCGGCATCCGCGTGTCGGATGATGAGATCCGTGACGCCGCGCGCATGGCCCCGCCACCGGAGCTGCAGAGTGCCCCTGCGTTCCAGACGGACGGCCAGTTCGACATCAACAAGTACCACCAGTTCCTCGCCCAGCCGCAGGATCCGGCGTTCCTGCTTCAGCTCGAGGCGTATTACCGCGACGTGATCCCGCGCAGCAAGCTGTTCTTCCAGACGTCCGCGGGGCTGACGGTCAGCGACGGGCAGCTGTGGCGGATGTATCGCGACGCGAACGAGAAGGCGACGGTTCAATACATCGCGTTCGACCCCGCGGCGCTGGTGCCGGCCGGCGAGGTGAACGTGACGGACGCCGCCGTGCGCGCATACTACGAGGAGCACGACGACGAGTTCATCCGGCCCGCGCAGGTGACCGTCCGATACGTATCCCTGAATCGTGGCGCACCTGCCGCCGACAGTGCGGCGGCGCTGGAGCGGGCGCGCGAGCTCCGCAATGCGGCCGTTGCAGGCGAGCCCTTCGAGGACGTGGCGGCGCGTGCGGGCGAGGGCTCGCCGGATGCGCGCTTCTATGGCGAGCTCTTCACCGCGCGCCGCGGCCAGTCGGCCCCGGCGCTGGACCAGGCGGTGTTCTCGACATCGGCCGGTCAGGTGACGGAGCCGATTCTGACGCAGGCGGGCTACCACGTGGTGAAGGTGGAGAGCCGCGGCGGCGACTCGGCCCAGGTGCGGCAGTTCCTGGTGCCCATCGAGCTGTCGCGGCAGGCGGAGGACCGCCTTCTCGACCGGGCCGACTCCCTGGAGGATGCCTCGGAAACGGTCGGGCTCGAGCAGGCGGCGCAGCGGCTGGGTCTTCAGGTCCAGACGGCGGAAGTCACCCCCGCGCTGCCGATCCTGCCCGGCGTGGGGGCGATCGACGAAGGGCTGGACTGGGCGCTGGATGCCGAGATCGGCAGTTTGAGCGAGGTCTTCGAGACCGATCAGGCGTTCTACATGCTGGAGCTCGTGTCACGGCGCGAGGAGGGGCCGCTGCCCCTCGCGGAAGCCACACCGACCATCCGCGCCCTGCTGATGCGCGAGGCGCGCATCGAGCGCGCGCGTGAGCGCCTGGCGGACGCCGAGAAGCGCGCCATGGCCGGCGCATCGCTGGAAGAGATCGCGCGGGCATACAATGCCACAGTTGCGCAGGCCGGTCCGTTCACGCGCGGCGAGGGTGCACCCGGACTGGGCCGGATGAATCCGGCTATCGGCGCGGCGTTCGCCCTTCAGCCGGGCGCCACGAGCCCGCTGATCGAGGCGGATGGACAGCTGTTCCTGATCCGCGGCGTCTCTCGTGAGGAGGCGAGCCGGACGGGCTGGCAGGCGCAGCGCGAGGAGCAGCGCGCCCGCGTACTCCAGGCGTTGTCCGACGCCCGCTGGAACCAGTACCTGCTGGCTCTGCGACAGGAGGCGGACATCGTCGACAATCGAGCAGAGGTCCTGCGCGCTTCCGGGAACGCCGCGTTGTAGGAACGTGGTCTCCGGAACGCAGAAGGCCCGGCGGTATGTTACCGCCGGGCCTTCATGCATCCGGGCGACCGGTGTGGTCAGTCTTCGCGCTTCGCCGGTTCGTTTTCGGGCGTCGCGGCGACGCGGGAGCGCGGGAGCGGGTCGTGAATCCGGTTGGGATTCTCCGGCTCCTTGAACTCCGAATTGATGTCGCGCATGGAATTGCGGAACTCGCGGATGCCCTTGCCGAGGCCACTGCCCAGCTCCGGCAGGCGCTTGGCGCCGAACACCAGGAGCAGCACGACCACGACGAACACCATCTCCATTGGGCCGAGATTAAACGGCATGTTACTACTCCGCGTTTAGAACCACGAGCGCATCACCAGCCCGACCAGCAGGATACCGACCAGGCTCAAGGCGTTCAGGCTCAGTGTGAGTGGCCCGATCACGAAAGCTACAGCAATCAGGTCGATGCTCAAAGGCCCCAGCGACGCAGACAGGGCGGTCGTCAGGAACTCCCGCGCCGCACTGTCCGGCATGAACAGGACGGCGATCTTCGTGAACAGCGCACCCAGGAACAACCCCACGACTACCGCCCAGAACATTCGCGGCAGTGCCTCTCGTCGTGGACTCATCATCGTACTACGCTGTTATGAACAGGTTCCATTCCCCACACCCCCACTTAGTTCCTGCGCTCAACCACATATCCAACAGCCGCCTGCAGCGCGTCGGTGCCCGGCCCGTCCGGCAGCTCGAGCAGCGCCTCGGCGGCGCGCCGGCCGAATTCGTCGGCGCGGTTACGGGCATACTCCAGGCCACCGTTGTCCCTGACCAGTTTCGTGAGCCGCTGTATGCCATCGTCCGTCGGCACGGGATCGGCGAAGAAGGCCTCCACGTCGTGGCGCGCGGCGGACGCCATCTCCCGCATCGCGGCGATGAGCGGGAGCGTGACCTTGTGCTCGCGCAGGTCCTGCCCGGTCGGCTTGCCGACCATTGCCTCCGATTCCGTGTAGTCGAGCAGGTCATCCACGATCTGGAACGCCATGCCGAGCGCGTGGCCGAAACGCGCGAGCGGCTCCCGGTACGACTCCGTCGCCAGCGCAGCTCCGATCTCGCATGCCGCCGACATGAGCGATGCCGTCTTGCTCGCGATGAGCCGGTCGTAATCCTGTTCGGAGAACTGGAGCGCGTCGCACGAGGACAGCTGACGCAGCTCGCCGACACTCATCTCGTTGGCGGCTCGCGACAGCACGGCGATAAAATCCACGCGGCCGATGTCGGCGAGAGCACTGATCGAGCGGCTGTAGAGATAGTCGCCCATGATCACGGCCGTCTGGTGGTTCCAGAGTGCGTTGACCGTCGGCATGCCACGCCGCAGCACGGAATGGTCGACCGCGTCGTCGTGGACCAGCGTAGCCAGATGGACCAGCTCGACAATCGCCGCGAGAGTCACGGCGCGCGCGTCGGACCCGCCGCTCACGCGATGCGACAGCAGCAGCAGCGTCGGCCGGAACAATTTTCCCCGCGCCCAGAGCAGGTGATCGTTCACCTCTCCGATCGCGGGGAAGTCGGACAACACAATGCGACGCAGCTCGTCGACTACGCGCTCAACATCGTCCCTGACGGGACGCTGAATCTCGGACAGCTTCGGCGTTCGCGTGCGCAGCATGAGTGCCTTGGACGCAGGATATTCCGGAACGGGCGCAAAGCTACGGCCAGTCCCGTAGCCTGTCAAAGGCGGGCGAGCCGGTCGTTCACGTCGCCGAAGTTGATGTCCATCCCGAGCACACGCTCGTACGCATCGCGTGCCTGGTCACGCCGGCCGAGGGCCTCGTACGCGCGGCCCAGATGATAGTAGACGCCAAGCAACTCGAGCTCGTCATCGAACTTCATGGTCAGCGCTCGGCTCAGCACCTTCTCGGCAATGTTGAACTGCTCCTTCTGCAGGAAACACTGACCGAGCTCCTCGTAGACTCGCAGGCGCATGTGACCGGCGCGCAGCGCGACCTGGAATTCGCCGATCGCTTCATCGATGAGACCCATCTCCTTGAACGCCAGTCCGAGATCGTAGTGCGCCGCGGCATCCTCGGCGGGGAGATGCTCATGCACCTTGGCCTTGAACTGGCTGAGCAGCTCGGCGAAATCGCGGTCCTCGTCACCTGTCGGCGCCGTCTCCTGGACCCTGAACCGCGTCGACTCCTCCTCGCCGTCACCGGCTATCAGTGCGCCGAGATCCACATAGCCGTCCTCAGGGCCCGAGCGCGGCGCACCCGCGGGCGGCGCCGAAGCCGCAGGCAGCCGCGTTCGTACGGGCGGCTCAGCAGCTGCGGGCGGCTGTGACGGCGCGGCGGGACGCTCGGCCACAGGCGGCGGGGGCTCCGGTGGTGGCTCTGACAATTCACGCGCTGCCTCCGCCGCCCGGCCCGCGTCGGCACCGGGATCCTCGATTGCGGAAGCACCCGCCCGACCGGCGTCCTCTGCCGCGATACCGTCATCGCCGGCATCGGTGTCCGGCACAGGCTCCGTTTCGAACGAGTCGTCGATCGCCGGAGCGCCACCCGCGGGCGGCCCATCGGCCGCGATTTCGTCGAGCCAGTCGGACTCCGCCTGTGCATCCGGTGCCGCCGGCGCCGACTCCGTCGGTGACGGCGCACCAGTCGATCGACCGGCGAGGTGTGCCGCGAGTCCAAGCGGGTCGTCATCAATGTCCACGTCGTCTGCCGGAGCCGCTCCAGGGCTGCCCGCTCCGGCTGCGGTCACGTCCACGTCCGGCTCTGGCGATGTCGTATCCTGCGCGTCCCCCTCGATCCGCGTCGCAGCGAGCTCGGTATCGTCCTCGTACGAGAAGGTCGGCAGCTCCGTCCCGCTGTCCGCGACATCCTCGGCAATGGAATCCACCCACGACGGTTCGGTTTCGTCGGCCGACTCCGCGGCATCCATCTCATTGACCGCAGACTTGGCGTCGTCCCAGACGCCCGTGTCCCAGGTCGGTAGCTCGATCGCAGGTATGTCGACCCCCTCCTCCCCGGGCGCGTCGGCGGCCGGCGCGACCGGCGCCCCGGCATCCAGACTGGCCGGATCGGGCCCCCTGACGGCTGGCGGCGTTTCCTCGTCTTCGTCCTCGAACGCGGTTTCCTCGAATTGCGGGACTTCCGTCTCGAACGAGGGGAGATCGAACGACGGGCCCGGCTCAGGCTCCCAGCCCGGCAGGTCGGGGGCGTCATCCAGATCGGGGATGTCGAACGCGCTTTCACCCGTCTCGCGCTCGGGCCTGCGTACGGCGTCCTCATCGGAGACTGGCAGGTCGAACATGGAACCCGCGCCGCCGAGTGAGTTCAGGTCCAGGGGCAGGTCGCCGCCCAGGCCGAAATCCCGAGGCTCATCGGGGGACGGCAGATCCGGCGGCACATCGTCATCAATCTGCGGAGGTGCCAGCGGCTCGGCCTCATCATCGTCGCCGAGCAGCGGCAGGTCGTACGAGCCGTCCTCCGGCAGGTCGAGTGCAGTGTCGGCGTCACCGGCGGGACCGGTTGCATCGAGAGTGGTCAGGTCCGTGACTCCCACGCTGTCGCGCGCCGGCACGTCCTCGTCGTCCGGATCATCGAGCAGCGGGAGCGCGGTTTCGTCGTCCGGCTCATCGAGCAGGGGCAGATCGAACGCGCCATCTGCGTCATCGACCGATCCGTCAAACGTCTTGTCTTCCCTCTCGAGGCCGAGGTCCTCGAGCGAGGCCGCGCCGGGTGCGACCGCGTCGAAATCCAGTGTCGTGGTTTCCAGACCCTCGATGCCGCCGGCCGGGCCGGGATCGATGTCTGCCAGGTCCGGCTGGCCGGTCGTCTCGAAACCCGAGAGCTGCACCCGCTCGACGTCGCCGCTTTCCTCATCCGCAAACGACGCGGACTCGAAGCCTTCGACTCCGCTCGGGCTGCTCTCCTCCACCTGGCTATCCATCCGATCGGGCTCGATATCGACCAGACCGGGCAGCTCTACAGTCGGTGACGTTCGCGAGCTGCTCGTCGGCGCTGCGGCGGCACCGCTGTCGAACGACGCGTTCGGATCGAGCGCCTGGATCTCCGCGCGCAGCGCCGTCGCCTTGTCCGTCTGTCCGTCGCGGACACGGAGTGCGTAGGCACGGCGCAGCTCATCCACTGCGTCGTTGATGCGGCCGTGTGCGTGCAGCTGGCGGCCGAGCATCTCCCGAATGTCCGCGTCGTCACTGACGTTGGCGAAATCCTCGAGCGCGCTCAGTGCCTCGGTAACCTTGCCGGCGTTGAACTGGCGCTCGGCGTAATCGAGGAAATAGCGGCGGGCGTCCGTGATGAACCCCTGCGACGCGCTGAACTGACCCAGCTTCCGGATCAGCTCGAGCCGGTCGGGGCTGTAGCGCAGGGCCTTGTTGCAGAGGGCGATCGCATTGTTGTACAGGCCCGCCTCGGAATATCGGTCAGCGGCCTGCTCGTAATGACGCACCGCCTCCTGCGGCTTGCCGAGCCGCACGCACAGGTCGCCCACTCGGTTGTAGAGCGGCAACTCCACTTCCGTCTCGCCCTCATCGGCCGTGCGCAGCACCTGGAGGTAGGCCTGAATGGCCTTCTCCCACTCCTCGCGCTGCTCGTACCGGCGAGCTTCGTCCTTGAGCTTGCTTATGGACTTCATGCGTCCTGCGACGTGCTTCCTTCCCGGGTCAGTACATCCAGCAGCCCGCGTGACAGCAGCCGCCTCGCTGTGTCAGGAGCCAGCTTCAACCGGTCCGCCGCTGCACCCCACAGCAGCTGATCCGGCAGCATGCCAATGATCTCCGTCTCATCCACCGCGCCGCCCGCTTCGTGGACGAGCGTCTCGAGGCGACGGAACACGTCCATGGGCGACGCCATCTCGACGTTCTCCACGTTCATGGAGATCTGCAACCGGCTCGTGGCGGGCAGGCGCAGCGCGAGTGCGCGCACGCCAAGGAACCCGCCCTCCGTTTCACGCAGCGAACGTGCAATTCGGCGAGCCGTGTCATCGTCGATGCCGCTGACGAACACGTTCCAGGCCAGCAGCACCGGCCGTGCACCGACGCAGGTCACGCCCGCCGTCGGATGCGCACCCCTGTGCGGCCAGCCGTCCGGCACCAGATCGGCCGGCCGGTCGGTCGGCCAGGCCGAGCGCAACGTTTCGAACCCGCCCTTCCGCAGCGCCGACAGCGGCCGGCCCGGCGGCTCCGACGCCGCTCCATAGAAGTATACGGGAATGCCAAGCTCCCGGGAGAGACGCTGGCCGACGCGGCGGGCGCTGGCTCGCGCATCCGCGATCGTGGCGCCGGCCACGGGCACGAACGGCAACACATCGAGCGCACCCACGCGCGGATGCACACCCTGGTGACGGTTCAGATCGATGCGTTCCACCGCGACGCGTGCGGCCGCCACGGCGGCGTTTTCCACGACGTGCGGCGGACCGACCAGAGTCACGACGGAGCGATGATGATCCGCGTCCGCGGACCAGTCGAGGACCTCCGCGCCTTCCGCCCTCATGGCATCGACGATGGCCAGGACGACTGCGGGATCGCGCCCTTCGCTGAAATTCGGTACGGCCTCGAGCAAGCGGGCCGTGCTCATGGCAACCGAAGATAAATGCGCCGATCCGTCGTCACAAGCTTGGCCGGACGCGCAGACCCCGCTTCCACAGGCCGCGCAACGGCGTGGCGCCGAAGCGGTATGGCAGCTCACGATGGTCCGGAACGTCCCAGACGGCGATGTCCGCAGGTGCGCCGGGCGCCAGCGTGCCCGTCCCATCCGTGAGTCGGAGCGCCCGAGCGCCGCCCGCGGTGGCGGCCACGATCGCCTCGAGCGGATCCATTCCCATCTGAGAGCATGCGAGCGTCAGCACGAGCTGCATGCTCGTCGTGGGCGACGAGCCGGGATTGAAGTCGGTCGCGAGCGCGATCGTCGCGCCCGCATCGATCAGCCGCCGCGCAGGCGCGTACCGGGCCTTGCCCAGAAACAGCAGCGTCGCCGGCAGCAGTGTCGCCACCGTATCGGAGTGAGCCAGCGCCCGGATGCCCGTCTCGCTGATGGCACCCAGGTGGTCGGCGGACGCGGCACCGAGCTCCGCGGCCAGCTCGGCCGCCCCGGAGTTCTCAAGCTCATCGGCATGCAGCTTCGGTACGAGCCCGTGACGCGCACCCGCCTCGAGCACGCGGCGCGTCTGCGCGGCCGTGAAGACGCCCGGCTCCATGAACACATCACAGAACACGGCGAGGCCTTCAGCGGCGACAGCCGGGATCATCTCATTCACCACGATGTCGACGTAGTCGTCGCGGCGGTCGCGGTACTCGTCCGGAAACTCGTGCGCACCCATGAACGTCGGCACGAGCTCGACCGGCGTATGAGCCTGGAGCGCGCGTATGGCACGGAGCTGCTTGAGCTCACTCGCCGTGTCGAGGCCGTATCCGCTCTTCACCTCGGCGGTCGTCGTGCCTCCGCTCAGCATGGCGTCTATGCGCGGACGCGCGAGTTCCACCAGCTCCTCCTCCGATCGCGCGCGAATGTCACGTACGGATGCGTTGATGCCACCGCCGCGTCGCGCGATCTCCATGTACGGAACCCCACGGCTGCGCAGCGCGTACTCGGCCGCGCGCCAGCCACCGAACAGTGCGTGCGTGTGCGAGTCCACGAAGCCCGGAGTGATGACACAGCCCGAGCAATCCACGTGCATGGCGTCATCCGCCACGTCATGTGCAGAGACGTCACCGATGCTGCGCACGTGCCCGTCGACAACGAGCAGCGACGCGTTCCGCAGCACGATGTCCGTGGTGGCCGCCGTGCTGGTGATGATCTCTGCCGCGCCGGTGAAGAGGAGCGTGCTCATGCGTCGCCGAACCGGCTCCAGATATCCGCGAAAGCACCTTCGCGTACCAGCGCCTCGAGCGCCATCATGTCGGATGCGAGAACACGGTCCTGCTCCAGTGGCGCGACGCGCTCGCGGACCAGTTCGTACGCGACCGCGACGCCGCGCCCCGGCGCCAGCGGCTTGAGGAATTCGAGCGCCTGTGCCGCGCAGAGCAGCTCGAGACCCGCGAGCGTCTCCAGCAACGCCACGGCCTCGCGCGCCTTGAGCGCGGCGGCGACACCCATGGAGACGTGGTCCTCCTTGTTCGCATCCGTCGGCACACTGTCCACGCTGGCGGGATGCGCGCGCAGTCGCAGGTCCGCAACGAGCGCTGCGGCAGCGATCTGCGCGATCATGAGACCCGAGTTCACGCCGGCATCGCGGGTCAGGAACGCGGGGAGCCCTGACAGCGCCGGATCCACCAGACGCGCAATGCGCCGTTCACAGATCGAGCCGAGGTCCGCCAGTGCGATGCAGAGCAGGTCGAGCGCCTGCGCAGCGGGCTGGCCGTGGAAGTTGCCGCCGCTGATGACGCGATCCTCATCGGGAAAGATCAGCGGATTGTCAGTCGCGCTGTTCGCCTCGACCTCCAGCACATCCCGCACGAACGCGAGTCCCTGGCGCGCCGCCCCGTGCACCTGGGGCATGCAGCGCAGCGAATAGGCATCCTGCACGCGCGGATCGCCATGGCGATGCGACTCACGGATCGCCGAGTCCTCCAGCAGTGTGCGCAGGCGCGCAGCGCTGATCTGCTGCCCGCGCTGGGGCCGCACGCGCTGCAGCGCCGCGGCGAACGCGTCGGGAGTGCCGCGCAGCCCTTCGAGGCTCATCGCACCGGAGACTTCCAGCGTTTCGAGCACGCGCTCAGCCCGCAGCAGCGCGAGGATGCCGATGCCGCAGTGCACCTGCGTGCCGTTGTTCAGCGCGAGCCCCTCCTTCGCCTCGAGCACCACGGGCTCCAGGCCTGTCCGCTCGAGCGCGGACGCACCGTCCATCACCTCCCCCGCCAGCACCGCACGACCCTCACCCAGCAACACCAGCGCCAGATGGGAAAGCGGTGCCAGGTCGCCTGATGCACCGACACTACCGCGACTGGGAATGATGGGATGCACGCCGCGGTTCAGGCACTCGAGGAGCAGCTCGACGATGCAGGGTCGCACGCCGGAATGCCCGAGGGACAGCACGTTGGCGCGCAGCAGCATGATCGCCCGCGTTTCGACTTCGTCGAGCGGTTCGCCGACACCGCCCGCATGACTCCGGATCAGGTTGAGCTGGAGCTCACGGATGCGGCCAGGTGGGATCACGACGTCCGACAGTGCTCCGAACCCTGTCGTAATGCCGTAGACCACACGCTCCTCGCGCACGATCCTCTCCACGACTTCACGTGCCGCCTCGATGCGGCTCCGCGCCACATCGTCCAGCCGCACCTGCACCCGTCCTGCGCCGCGGGCCACGCGTTCCACTTCGGCCAGTGTCAACTCGCCGCGGATCATCAGGGTGTCGCTCATGGGGCGCCAAGATAGACCGGCCCGGAAAGAGCGACAAGCTCCCTCCGGGCCGTATGCACAATCTTCGAATAGTGGGATCGCGCCGCCCCGGGCGCGTGGCGTTCCTCTACCTGGCCGTCTGCAGCCCCGGTGATTCGCTCTGCTGGTAATCCAGCTTCACGTCGGGGTTGGCACGCAGGTGTACGCGGAACTGGAAGCTGAAATTGCCGTTCTGCGCCTTCACGAAATCGAAGTTCGCATCCCAGTCGTGCAGCGTGCGCGTGAGTGTGAGCACGTGGTCGGAGAACTCGGAAGACGTGATCGAGTAGCCGGTCGTCCAGCGCAGCGTCCAGTTCTCCGTGGGCTGGAAGGAGACATTGCCTCTCACCATCTGGTTCTCGCTTCCCGTGGCGTCCGATCGGGGGCGGAACAGCGAGTAGTTGATGCTTGCGTTCCATGCGCCGACCGATCCGCGCGGCCTCCCTTCGGCGGTGCGCCGGCTCGTGCCGATCATGCCGTACTCCGTCTCCGTCCGGTCCACGGCAGGCCCGGCGGCATTCGGGTCACCGGGTTCGAGGGGCACACCGCCGGACTGCGTGTTGACGGTATCGGCCGTGCCGAGTCGCAGCACGCGGAAGAGCCATGAATTGCCATTGATCGAGAAGGATGCACTGACGTCGCGCAGGTGCGGCGCGAAGGACCGGCTGGTATTACCCAGCGTATCCGTGCGCGAGCTGAAGAGATCATGCGTCACGGACATCTGGAGGCCGCGCAGCAGGTCGGAGCGAAGCGAGTTGCGGATCTGCGTGTTCACCAGACCATAGTCGTCGCGTGCACGCACGAAGTCATAGACCAGCGCTTCCGTGGAAACCTCGAGCAGGGACAGGGTCGCCACCTGCTCGCGCCGCCGCAGCACCACACCGCCCAGCGTATCACCCGCGGCGGGCGTACGCCGCGCAGCGCGTGCCGTGTCCCGGACCGCGGCACTGTCCCCTGCCAGCCCCATCGTGTCGCCCGCCGCAGCTTCACGCTCGTCATCCTCCGGACGTGAACGGTACTTCGCTTCGAACGTCTGCGTCAGCCCGATCGTAACGCGGTTCTGTTCGGCGACACCGTTGCCGAAGATCGCCTGCTGCAGCGAGTCCACGCGCGAGGCCGGCGAGTAGCTGTAGGAGAAGCTGGGCGAGACGCGATGACGGAACCGCTCAAACGGCCCGACGCCGGGCCAGAAGCCGAACATCTCCAGGCGCAATGCAGAGCTGAATGATATGCGGGTCGGCGACATGACGAGTGCCTGACCCGTGCTGTCGTTGCGCAGGTACTCGCCGGACAGCGAGATCGACGGTGTGATCGTGCTCGTCGCGATCACCCGCTGCTCGAACGCGAAGTTCGTGCTCCACCGGCCGCGCTGCTGCGACGTGCCGGGGATATCGAATACACTGTCCGCGGGGACGGTCCTCGCTTCTGCCTTCCGCTCGTTGAACGAGAAGCTCTGTCCCCAGGACAGGCGGCCGATGTTGAGGCGGCTGCTGATACTGCTGGTCAGGTCGCGCGTGCTCTGCAGCGGCTTCACGCTCGCCGCATCGACATCGCGACGGTCAAGCGTCAGATCGCCGCTGCCGGACCAGGTCATGTTGCTGTACCAGCGCTCCTCGCCCGGCGCCGCCTCGAACAGCGTGAGCGGCGACACGCTCACACCGAAGCTCGGAAGCTTGGACTGCACGGTATTGTCGGACAGATACTGACTGCGCTGCAGCCCGATGTTGGCGGACCCCCAGTCGAACCGCCGCCGGATCGACGCATTCGAATCGATCGACCGGTTCAGCTCCCGTGCATCGAACGTGCGCTGCGCTACGAAGCGAGTGTCCGAAACGAAGTTCGCCGACAGTCCGATGTTGGTGCGCTCGTCCGGTTGCCAGCTGTTCGTCGATGCCAGCGTGAAGTCACGTCCCCCCTCGGCCTTCCAGAACCGCCGGAACGTCACACCGCCGCGCAGGAACTTCTGGAGCCAGTTGTAATCGAAGCTGCCGCGCAGGCCGGTCCAGTTGTTCGAGTACCAGTCCATTGCGAGCTCGGCGCCCATGTAGTCATTGATGGCCCAGTAGAATCCGATATCCTCGATACGTCGGTCGTAGCGCGAGCTGTTGCGGGCGATGTCATTGATGCCGAAGCGCGGCATGAGAATGCCGCTGCGCCGGCCGCGGCTCAGGCTCTGAACGAAGAACGGCAGCCAGAACACCGGTACATCCGCGAAGCGCATGGTGACGTTCCGGCCCACGACGACATTGCCGCGGATCGCCTTCAGCTCACCGGCATGAAACGCGTAGTGCTGGTGCGGATAAGGGAGGTCGCAGTCCGTGAAGATCGCGTCGTGACAGTAGAGCTGGTCGCCCATGAAGTAGGCGTCGCAGCGCACGTTCCACGTCGCGCCTTCCTGCACGCGCGTGCTCGCGCCGGGCGCGCGGCCGATCTGCCGCTCGACGTCGAAACAGACGGTGTCGCTCGCCAGCGGCTCCGACTGATCCGCCGCGTGTAGAACGGGATTACCGTAACCACACGCGAGCGCGAGAGCCTGACTGTAGACGATGCTCGAGTCCGCAACGAGCTGGTTCCCTTCCCGTGCGACCTTCGGGCTGCCGCGCAGCTCGAGCCGGCTCGTCTCCGACAGATAGCGGGCGCTGTCCGCGCTGTATTCCGTGCCGATGTAGCCGCCGACGCCGAGCAGGAGATCCATGATGGAATCGCGCTCGATCTGGGAGGGGCGCGGCCGTGCCTGTGGCATCCCCGGCGTAATCACGGAGACGGTCTGCGGCGCGATGGAGTCGGCTGGCTCGGTGACGGTGTCCGGCTGGGCAACGCCGCGCAGTCCACGCAGGCGCTCGAGCGCGCGCTGTTCTGCCGTGAGCGTGTCCGGCGGCGTGGGCGGACGCTGCTGAGCCGCTGCCGGCGCGGCACCCGCCAGCAGCGTGAGGACCAGGAGCACGCGCCTCATTGCGCCTCCGCCAGTGCGTCTTCTGCGGCGTGACGGGCCTTGCCGCGCTCCACCATCTTCGCGAGCAGAATGCTGATTTCATACAGCGCGATCAGCGGTCCCATCATGAAGATGGTCGCCGTGATGGCGTCACCGGGCGTGATGAGCGCCGAGATCACGGCCATCGCACCAATCGCATAACGTCGCTTCGAGGCGAGGAATTTCGATGTGACCAGGCCGAGCGCGGTGAGGATCATGACGACTACGGGCAGCTCGAACATGAGACCGAACGCCACCAGCAGCTTGAGGACGAAACCGAAGTAGAAGTCCGCGGTGAGCGCCCACCGCAGGCTCATGGACTGGAATGAGCCCATGAACTTGAGCGTCATGGGCAGCACGTACAGGTACGCCATGACCACACCGCCGCAGAACAGCACGCCTCCGAGATACAGTGCGGGCGTGATGTAGCGCTTCTCGCGCTTCGTCAGCGCCGGCGCGAGAAACGACCAGATCTGATAGACGATGATCGGAGCGGCCAGGATGACGCCGATCGTTAGGGCGATCTGGAACGTGATCATGAACGGAGCGGTAACGGAGAGCGCGATCAGCTCCGCACCGTCAATGAAAGGGTCGACGGGCCGTTTGAGCAGACTGAACACGTCGTAGCGCATCGCGAGTACGAAACCGATGGCCGTGCCGACCGCAAGCGCGGCGAGGCTCCACACGATGCGCCAGCGCAGCTCCTCGAGATGATCGAAGAACGGCATTTCGCCCGCGGGCGAGCCGGGCCTGAGTTTCCGCAACCCCATCATGTCACTTCAGCGGCAGCTCGACCTGGCTCCTGCTGAGCGC
>DATHUY010000037.1 GCA_035461765.1 Longimicrobiales bacterium | reverse complement strand
CGTCGTGATTCAGGTTGACGCACGACGCTCTGACATGCCAGATTAGATGACTGCACGCGATCGGGAAAACCGAGGGGGTCGCCATGGATATGCTACAGGAAGTGACGAGAGAGCAGCTGCGCAGTGACCTGCCGGCTTTCGACCCGGGCGATACGCTCCGGGTCAGTGTGCGGGTACGTGAAGGCGACAAGGAGCGTCTGCAGGCGTTCGAAGGCGTGTGCATCGCCCGCAAGGGCGGCGGCATCAGCGAGACGTTCACGGTGCGGAAGGTGTCGAGCGGCATTGGTGTCGAGCGCGTGTTCCCGCTGCATTCGCCTTCGGTCGAGTCGGTGACCGTCGTGCGTCGCGGCCGCGTGCGTCGCGCCAAGCTGTACTACCTGCGCGCACTGCGCGGCAAGGCGGCGCGCATCAAGGAGAAGACGCGCGGCTGATTTTTCGCTACCTTCGGGTCATGGCAGCATCGGGATCCGGAGGAGCGAAGCGTCGCAAGCGCGTTCCGAAGACGGCAAGTGGCCGTCGTCGGGCGGAGAACCGGCGTCTGCAGAAGCTCCTGGAGCTGGAGCAGGCGTGCTGGGATCGCGGGCTGACCTACATCGCGGGAGTCGATGAGGTCGGACGCGGCCCCCTGGCCGGTCCCGTCCTGGCGGCGGCCGTCGTGTTGCCCCCCGGCGTCGCGATCCGCGGCGTGGACGATTCCAAGAAACTGACGGCAGAGCGTCGCGCGGATCTGTACGAAGAGATCCGCACGAAGGCGGTAGCGATCGGCGTTGCGGGTGCGAGCACGCGCGAGGTGGACCGCATCAACATCCTGCGCGCATCGCACCTCGCCATGCGGCGCGCGCTGGAGCGACTGAGCTGCAAGCCCGAGCACGTGTTCGTCGACGGCCTGCCCGTCGCCGAGCTGGGGCCGGAGCACACGGCTGTGGTGGAGGGCGATGCGAAGGTGCACTGCATCGCGTGCGCCTCGATCGTGGCCAAGGTGGTACGCGACCGGATCATGCACCTGCTCGCGACGCGCTATCCCGGCTATGGCTGGGAGACGAACGCGGGCTATGGCACGGCGGAGCATCGCGGTGCCATTATCGAGCTGGGCCTCACGCCGCATCACCGGCGCTCGTTCGAGCCCAACAGCCAGCTCACGCTCGAACTGCTGTAGGAGGAGTCACATGCACACCGAACACCTGCAGAACGTCACCGCGGGACGCGTACTCGCCGGCTGGCTCGTGGCTGCGGCGATCACATCGCTCGCCGCACTTGCACTCATCAGCATGGGACTGCTGTCGGAGGACACGACGGCCACGAACACCTGGTGGAGCGTGGTCGCCGTTCTGGTGGGCTTCTTTGCGGGTGGCTTCTTTGCCGGCTTCCGCGCGATCGAAGCGCCGATCCTGCACGCGGCCGGCATGGGCCTCACATCGCTCATCGTCTGGTTCGTGCTGAACGGGCTCGCGGCGCTGTTCTTCCGGTCCTGGGAATGGCCGTCGCTGACGGCCGAGATGACTGTCGCACTGCTGCTCGCGCAGCTCGTCGCCGCTGTCATCGGCGCGCTGCTCGGCTACAACATGGCGCTCAGCGGCGAGCCGGGACTTTCCGAGCATGAGCCGATCGAGAGCCAGCAGCAGAACGGCTGACGCCCGGACGTAGCCGGACGCGGCACCCACTCTTGCGAACGGCTCATCCCGGCATACCCGTGTCCCCGCGGTGCGACTGCCTGCTGGCGCGCGGGGACTCAGAGCTTCGTCGATGAGCCGTTCGTAAGAGTGGGTGCCGCGTCCGCTGTACGCGTTGATCGCTGCTGCGTTACCGGCTATTTTCCTGCGGGCCGGTAGCTCAGCGGTAGAGCAGGGGACTTTTAATCCCAAGGTCGTGGGTTCGATCCCCACCCGGCCCACTTATTTCCGCAACGATTTCCTTCCGGCCCTTCGACTTTGCGTGAAAACCTGCGCACCCATCACGGTCTGACTTCGGGTTGCATTAGTGCTAACGAAGCTAACGCGGATTGTCCTGGTCGCTACGGCCCTCGGGGGGCTACTTCTCAGCTCATTGACTGGCACTGGCGGCCAGGCCGTGGCGTTCTTTCAGTTCTCGGAGTCTGGGGCGCCTTGTCGAGCATGACCACCTATACCTACCAGCGGCCGTCGAGAGGGCTCGCGATGACGCTTGCGTGGTTGAACCTTGTGTGGTCCGTGGTCGCTATGATCGTCGACACACCCGGCGCGTGGGTGCTCTTTGCTGTCTCGATCTTGACCATAGTCGTGCTCGTGAGGAAACGTCGTATCGATGACGCGGCCGCGCGAAATGGAACCTAGCACGACCACAGGGTCGAGGAACTGGCACCCCGACTCCGCATGCTAGAGTGGCTCGGAAGGCCCCCGGTGCAAGGCTGCCTCGGACGCGCAATCGTCCATTTGCCTCGCATGAGTGCGGCGGATGGATGGTTTTGGGCTCATATCGGGGTCAACGTTCCGTTGATCATTCCCGCTTTCCGTTCGCTGGAGGATTGGCGGCACAGGACACGCCAATCCTCCATTGTCGGCGGGCGCATCTGCCGGATGGATGATTCGCAACGGATGAACGATTCGCAACGGATGAACGATTCGCGGGGCCCGCGCGATCGGCAACGCGGCGGGCCGAGCCGGCCCGGTGCGGATCCGCGGACCGCTGCCTTTCGGATGAGTTGATTCGTAACCGGCTCATGCCTCGTCCCTGAGCTCACCGGAGATCATTTCAGTCGATCCCGAGCTCCATCTGTGGTAGAGCGACTGCGAGTGCGGCCTCGTGCTCGAGCAGGAACTTCTTCCTCTCGATGCCTCCAGCATAGCCCGTCAGCGTCCCATCGGCTCCGATCACGCGGTGACACGGCACGACGATGCCGATTGGATTCGTGCGGTTCGCGGCACCGACCGCGCGCGCCGCACCCGGGTGTCCGAGCGATGCGGCCAGCGCGCCGTACGAGCGCGTCTCACCGAATGGGATCCGGCGCAGCGCAGACCAGACGCTCTTCTGGAACGGGGTGCCGCGCGGCGCGAGCGGCAGAGTAAACTCGCGGAGCTCGCCGGCGAAGTACGCGGAGAGCTGTGCGCGGCACTCGGCGAGCCGGGCATCGTCTTCTCGCCACTCCGTGGCGCTGCCCGTGACGTCGGCTGCCGGCCGCATGCTGATGCCGGTGATGGAAGTCCCGTCGGATACGATCGTGACCGGCCCGATCGGCGTCTGCATCTCCGAATAGTAGTTCATCATCCGTTCCCATTCGCTGAAAGACTGTTCCACAGATGGATGGCTGCGTACGCGCGCCATGGCCGCCATGCTTCGGAAACCCTGGCCGGGTCCTGGCCGCGGAGCGCGGTCCTGATACCGAGATCGGTCGCGGGAAACGCATCCGGCCACTGGTATCCGCGCATCGCGATGTACTCCGCAGTCCACGGCCCGATGCCCGGCACACGCTGGAGAGATTCGATCGCGCTTGCGATATCGGCGGTCGGTGCGAAGCTGATGTCACCGCTCGTCACGCTCTGCGCGAGCAGCACGACAGTGCGCGCACGCGAGAGCGGCATGCCGAGCCGACTGATGTCGTCGGGATCCGCTTCGGCGAGACGGGAGGGCGAGGCCGGCAGACGATCGATTCCGGGAGCGCCCGCGACAGCGTCGCCATACGCAGCGTGAAGCCGGCCCGCGAGTGTGCGTGCCGCGGCCACACTGATCTGCTGGCCGAGCACGCCGCGCACGGCCAGCTCGAAGCCATCGACGGCGCCGGGCAGCCGCAGCCCCGGACGTCCGCGCACGAGCGGTCCCATGATCCCGTCGCTGGCGAAATGGTCGACCAGCGCAGCGGGATCGGCATCGAGATCGAACATGCGCCGCACTGCTGCACGCACCGGCAGCAGCGCAGGCACGAGCGAATCAGAGATCTCCACTTCGAGTGCCGTCTCGTGCCCGCGACTGGCACACACCGAGAACCACCCCGTGTGCGCGCCCACACGCAGCGAGCGCATGTACGAGCCGCCCTGTACGAATTCGATGCCTGGTATCGCACGCGTCGCGAGAAACCCGAGCAGCCACTGCCAGTCATAGGGCGGCCTGTACTCGAAAAGCAGCGACAGCGAGCCCGGTACGTGCACACCATTCCGTCGCGTGCGCCGCATCCCCGTCGGGCTGAGCCGGTACCGGCTGCGGAACAGCGTGTTGAAACGGCTCAGACTGGAGAATCCGCTCGCAAACGCGACTCGAGATACCGGCAGATCCGTCTCCGTGAGCAGCTGCTTCGCGAGCAGCAGTCGCTGCGTCTGCGCCAGCTCGACCGGCGACGCACCGAACTCCGCTCCCACGACGCGCCGCAGGTGTCGCTCGCCGACACACAGATCACGGGCGACGTCGCGCACCGAGTGCTCATCGAGCGCGCCTGCCGCAATACGCTCGTATGCTGCCCGCGCGAGCCGGTCAGACGCATCCGTCAGCGATCTCCCCGGCGCCAGCTCCGGACGGCACTTCAGGCACGGCCGATAACCGCTGCCTTCCGCCTCTGCCGCCGTTCGGAAGAACGTACAGTTGCGTGCCTGCGGCCTGCGCGCCCGGCACACCGGCCGGCAGTAGATCCCCGTTGAGCTCACGCCGACGAAGAACACTCCGTCGAAGCGCCGGTCACGCGAGCTGAGAGCTGTGTATCGGGCGTCCTGTTCCATGTCCTCGACCTGTTGTCCGCTGCCCTGAATATAGCGCAAAGCACCCCGTACACTCACCGTTTTCGGACATGCAAACGACGCCGGCGCGGCCGCGTCCTCCGAGGCCGCCGTCGGGCACCGATCACCCGGGGCCATTTGCAGCTCGCCGTGCGGCATGACGATGATCGTGAGATTGCCGGTGGCGGTTTGCCCGCAGCGAGGCCGGCGCATACTGTTGTTCCTCGCGCTCGGAAAATGTGACCACGAGAATGACACAGACCGCTCAGCCGCTGATCCCTGCCCGCTTCTGGGTGCTCGCCATCGTGAGCATCGTGCTCGCGCACCTCCTCGATCCGGTTGCGTTCCGCTACCTGCGCATCGATGACGTTTACGGTGAGGACTGGGGGCGGATGCTGCGGGTGATGGGATTCGTGCCGCTGTGGATTGCCGGTGGTGCAGCGCTGATGCTCGAGGACCGCACTCCCTGGCGTCGCTTGGTCCGGTCCCGGGGAGGCCTCGTCATCGCCGGGTCGATCGTTGGGGGCATCGCGGCGGAGCTCGCGAAACTCGTCGTGCGCAGGCGCCGGCCCGGGGAGTTGGGTGAGTATCTGTTCCGGCCGTTCACGGAGCGCACGTTCTCCACGGGCGGGCTCGGTATGCCGAGCAGCCACGCGCTCGTCGCGTTCGGCGCCGCGGCCGTGCTCGCCCGCCTGTTCCCGCGCGCCCGGATTGTGTGGTGGGGTCTCGCCTGGGGTTGCGGCCTGTCGCGAGTCGCCGCTGGCGCACACTTCCTGAGCGACGTCGTTGGCGCCGCCATCATCGGCTGGGTCGTCGGTGCGCTCGTCTGGCGCTGGCGCGCGCCGGACATCCAGCCGTCCGCGGTGTCCGGCTCCCGCACGCCTACGCCTGCTGCGATCTGACGGAGGCCAGCGCCGCCTCGAGCGCTGTCACTGCCGCATCCACCGCCGCCACGCCAGGACCACTCAGGGCAGCCGCCACCTCCTCGATGCGCCGCACCCTGTTCCTGCGCCCCGCGTCCAGCGCGCGCCTGCCCTTCGGTGTGACCGTCACACGCACAACTCGTCCGTCCGCCTCCGACCGCCGTCGCCGTACGTATCCATCGCGCTCCAGACCGTGCAACAGACGCGTCATCGTCGGCGCAGCCACCTGCTCCGCCTCCGCCAGCTCCGTCACGGTCCGCGATCCCGCGAACACGAGGACGGACAGCACGGACAGCCGCGCCGCGCTCATGCCAGCCGTAATGTCCGCGGTGCGGGCGTGTCGCAGCACGTGGATCGCCACAGAATGCAGCCGGTCAGCGAGCGACCTGTCCGGCGGCTGCCCGTCCGTCACATGAACCTTGCCTGATGGAAGCGCGCGTGTAATTAGTTAGCTAAGCTAAATAAATACCCGTACCGGTACAAGACTGAGGGGCTGCGATGACGGGAAACCCGGGGATTCGACGGATCGGCCAGATCGCCGTGACCGTGCGCGACGTCGAACGCGCGCGCGCATTCTATGGCGACGTGCTGGGGCTGGAGCATCTGTTCGATGCTCCGCCGAAGATGTCTTTTTTCGACTGTGGCGGTGTCCGGCTGCTGCTCGGCGAGCCGGAGTCACCGGGCGGCGCGAATGCGTCGGGGACGATACTGTATTTCGATGTTGCCGATCTGCGTGCGGCGCACGAAGCGCTGGTCACGCGCGGTGTGACGTTCGAGGCCGCCCCGCACAAGGTGGCGGACCTGGGCGACCGGGAGCTGTGGCTGGCATTCCTGCGCGACGGTGAGGGCAACACGGTCGGACTGATGTCGGAGGTTGCGCTGCCGCGTTGATGCGCCGCGTGAGGGCCTGGTCCCGGCACCAACATTGCACTTTCCGTCTGCTGCGGCGCGTCCTGCGCCGGAGCGTTCACAGGAGAAAATCGATTGTCGCGGAAAGTGTTGCCGGGTCGGCCGTATCCGCTCGGTGCGACGTATGACGGCCGGGGTGTGAACTTCGCAGTGTATTCGGAGGAGGCCCGGGAAGTCGAGCTGTGCCTGTTCGACAGTGTGGACGGTCATGAGTGCGAGCGGATCCGGCTGCGTGAGCTGACGGCGCTCGTCCGACACGGGTACGTTCCGGAGCTGAAGCCCGGCCAGATCTACGGTCTCCGGGTCGCCGGACCATACGAGCCGCAGAAGGGGTTGCGGTTCAATTCCACGAAACTGCTGCTGGACCCGTATGCGCGGGCTGTGGAGGGAGACGTGGACTGGTCGGGACCGATCTTCGGCTACCGGATCGGAGACGAGGAAGCGGACCTCTCGTACTCGGAAGAAGACGATGCGTACGCAGTGCCGAAGGGCGTCGTCGTCGATGACGCGTTCGACTGGGACGGGGACGTACAGCCGGACCGGCCGCTGCACGAGTCGGTGATCTACGAGGTTCACGTGAAGGGCTTCACGAAGCGGCACCCCGGCGTTCCGGAGGAACTGCGCGGGACGTATGCGGGCATGGCGCATCCGGCGGCCATCGAGCACCTGCAGCAGCTCGGTGTGACCGCGGTCGAGTTGCTCCCCGTGCACGAGTTCGTGGATGAGGGCCATCTGATCGGCATGGGTCTGGTCAATTACTGGGGCTATAATACGCTCAGTTTCTTTGCGCCGGCGGGTCGCTATGCCGCTGCGGCGGATCCGTGCGAGCAGGTGCGCGAGTTCAAGCGCATGGTGAAGGCGCTGCATCATGCGGGCATCGAAGTCATCCTGGACGTGGTGTACAACCACACGGCCGAGGGCAGCGAGCTCGGTCCGACGCTGAGCCTGCGCGGGCTCGACAACACGACGTACTACAAGCTGGTGCCGGACCAGCCGCGCTACTACATGAACTACACGGGCACGGGCAACAGCCTGAATGCGCAGCATCCGCAGGTGCTCAGGCTGATCATGGACAGCCTGCGGTACTGGGTCACGGAGATGCACGTCGACGGATTCCGTTTCGATCTGGCCTCCACGCTCGCGCGCGAACAGCACCACGTCACCCGCCTGTCATCGTTCTTCGACGCCATCCACCAGGACCCGGTGCTGTCGCGCGTGAAGCTGATCGCCGAGCCGTGGGATATCGGCGAAGGCGGGTACCAGGTCGGCAGGTTCCCGATCCTGTGGGCGGAGTGGAACGACAAATACCGTGATACGGTGCGTCGTTACTGGCGCGGTGATACGGGCAGCATGGCCGAGCTCGGGTACAGGCTCATGGGGAGCAGTGACCTGTATCAGGATGACGGGCGGCATCCGTACGCGAGCGTGAATTTCATCGCTGCCCACGACGGCTTCACGCTGCACGACCTGGTGAGCTACGAGCGCAAGCACAACGAGGCGAACGGTGAGGAAGGCCGGGACGGCAGCGACCACAACCTGTCGGCGAACTATGGCGCCGAGGGTCCGACGGAGGATCCCGGGATCATCGAAATACGCGAGCGTCAGAAGCGGAACATGCTTGCCACGCTGCTTCTGTCGCAGGGCGTGCCGATGCTCGCTGCCGGCGACGAGATCGGGAAGACGCAGGGCGGCAATAACAATGCGTATGCGCAGGACAACGAGATCAGCTGGCTGGACTGGGATCTGGATGACCGGCGACAGGCGCAGCTCGAGTTCACGCGCCGGCTGATCGCGCTACGCGCGAGACATCCGGTGCTGCGGCGCAGGAAGTTCTATCAGGGCCGGCAGATCCGTGGGTCGGACGTGAGAGATCTGACGTGGCTGAGTCCCGATGGCCGGCAGATGACGGACGAGGAGTGGGAGGCCGGCTGGAATCGTACACTCGGGGTCATGCTGGCGGGTGACGCGCTGGGCGAGGTGGATGAGACCGGGGACCTGGTCGTGGACGACACGCTGCTGCTCATGCTGAACGCGCACACGGAGCCGATCGAGTTCCGGCTGCCGGCGCACAATGGAGGGCAGTGGGAAATGCTGATCGATACGTCCAGGGCGGGCGGTGTCGAGACGGGAGAGATTCACGTGCCGGGATCGGCCCTGTCACTGCCGGACCGGTCGCTGCTGTTGCTCCGGGCGGTGAACTGAACGGCGGGAGGCCGGTGCCTCCCGCGGGGTCAGTACCCGGGTGAGATCAATCTGCGGATCTGCTTCACACCGGCGCGGGTGCCGACGGCCGTCGCAATGCCGAACACGATCGCGGTGCCGGCCCCGACGATTGGCAGCGCCCAGACGACGGGCGTCGCGAGCGCGGTCGCAGCGGCGCCGGCGACGAACGGCGCAGCGGGCGACTGTACCGCCTCGACGTAGCGCAGGCGCCGCGCGACGAAGCTCTTCGAACGCAGATACCCGAATCCGGCGGCGCCGGCCGCAGCGCCCATGCCTATCAGTCCCGCCATCATCTCGAACATGCCATCCTCCCGCTCGTTTCTCGTCCCGCCTGTGTCACACTACGTGACAGATGGCTGCAGGTTTCAGCGGATCCGGGCGATCGACAGGAGCGCGTGGGGGCCCGTGGGTGCGCTGAAACGGACGACAGCCGGCGTCTCGCCGCCCTCGATGAGGAAACCCGAGGCCCCACCGCCGGCGACTGCGCCCGCGACTGTGCCGGCGGCGGGAGTGATGCGAGGCCACTGCATCCGGGGATCCTGCCCTGCCAGCCGTTCGGGAGCGGGGCGGCTCGCGCGCAGCTGGTACTGGTGGTACTGCGTCCACGGCGGCAGGCCGGGCGTCCCGATGTCATCGATGTAGAGAGCCATGCGTGACTGCGTGAACAACGCGGAGAACGTGGTTCCCGGAATCCACCGCTGCACCACCTCGTCGAGCGAGGCGGGCGATGCGCCGGCCAGGAGCAGCTCGCGAAGTGCCGCCTGCCAGTCGCCGCTGCCGAGCGCGACCTGATCGGCAAAATAGTCGAACACGAACGACGACGTGTGATACCCGAAGTACATCGATGATGAGGCTTCGAGGTACGTGGGCACATCGTCGAGAAAGTACAGGTTGTTGAATGCAGGATTGCGCGGCAGCACCAGGTTGTCTGTGCGAGATGGCGCAGTCGTGCCGAGTATGCGGGCCGCGACGGGCAGGCGTTCACTGAAACGGGCGAAGCCCTCGACCAGCCAGCGATTTCCGCGTCCGGCCACGCCGAGGCCGCTGCGCTGCAACATGCCCATGTGGCGCATGTGCGCGATCTCATGCATGAACAGATTGTCCGTCACACGCTGTGGATGCTGGTTGATTCCCTTCGTGGAGCCATCGGTCGCCACCCAGAAGTCCCATACGAAGTAGTTCGTCACGGAATACGTGTAGCCCCAGATGTCGTCTGCCGGCATGATCGAGTGGACGGCGGTGATGCGGGCCGGTATGGCCGATTCGACCGTGTTGTTGTGTCTGCCCTGGAAGAACAGATCGCCCTGGACGCGCGCGACCGCCGCATATTCCGCCGCAATCGCCTGCATGTCGGCGTCCGTCAGCGGCGTGTTGAAGCCACCGTCCTCGCGCATGAGCGTCGTCGTGAGGCGCACGTCCTCGGCGATGATGAGGTCATCGTTGATGAAGCGTATCACGGCCTTCTGACTGCCGCTGGTGATGCCGAGCCGCGGTATCGGTTCCATCTGGACCTGGATCGTGTCACCCGGCATCGGGTTCGCGACCGCGCTGTTCAGGTCGATGATGCTGCTTCCACGCACCAGCCCTGCGCGCGGTGTCGTCGAGCGGGGCTCGGGCGTGAGTTCGCGGATGCGGCCCGCTCCGAAGTCCCACGAATACTCACTCGACGCGATCTGCGCGTGGGCAGTGGCGACCTGGACGCTGCTCTGCGGTTGACTGGCAGCGGCTGCGAGGGGTGTGAAGCTGAGCGTGAATGAGAGCGCGGTATCGGACGTCGCGGCCCCGGCAAACAGTGCCGCTGCGAAGCCGCCCCTCGGCGCCATGTTCTCGAACAGCAGCAGGTACTCGCTGCCCGCCGACACACCTGCGTCGAAGAGAAGGCACGGGTACGTGACGGCGGCCGAGTCCTTCAAGCGCACGAAGTCGCCGAGCCCGAGATCCAGGAGCACGAGTCCCGTACAGCCGTCGGGCAGAGCCATCGCCTCGAAAACGAGCTCGACGCCGCTCATGCCGTCGATCGTGGCGCGCACAGTGTTGCGCCCCGGTTCGCTGCCCAGCGTCCACGCGCCCGTGCGCGCGATGCCTTCGTCGTCGGTGACGGGCTCCGCAGCCGTGAGCGTGCCGCCGCCGGACTCCACCATGAAGCGGACCGGTACGCCGGCGAGCGGCTGCCCCTGTGCGCTCGTAACGAGCACGGCTGGCGGCTCGGCGACGGGGCTTCCAGCCGCAACCTGCTGCGACACGGCACTGGCCGCCACGGCGCCGGCGGGTGCGGGCGGATCGACGGGATCGCTGCACGCGACCAGCGCGGTGAGACTGACAAGGAGGACGAGCTCAGAGCGCCTGGTCATCGTGCGTGCGTCGCAGTTCTGCGATGATGGGAAGAGGCCGGGCCGGCGAAACGGCGGCCCATCAATACTAGCCGGAAAAGCACGGTCGGGTCAACGGATTGCACGGTTGCGTCGCGGCCCGTCGCAGGTTTCGCGGGAGGATGTCCGTGTTTACCTTGGGGCCTTGCTATCGTCACAATCGGATGGGCCGGCTCAATGCGTTCGCAGATCGAATCGTGGTTCGCCTACCTGAGCGACCTGACCAGGGTGGAAATGCGCCTGATCGAGACGGCGCTGCTGCTCCTGGCGCTGCTGGTCGTGCGCACCCTCATAGTGCTCATCCTGCGCCGGCAGATTGCCGATGACCGCACGCGCTACCACTGGCGAAAGGGCATCACCTATGCGCTCGGCGTCATCGGGCTGTTCGTGGCGGGCCGCATATGGTTCGATGGGTTCCGTTCCATCGCCACATTCCTCGGCATTGCTGCTGCGGGTCTCGTCATCGCACTCAAGGAGCCGCTCTCGAGCGTGGCCGCGTGGTTCTTCCTGATCTGGCGGCGCCCGTTCGTGGTCGGTGACCGCATTCAGGTAAACGACCACATCGGCGATGTGATCGACATCCGCATATTTCAGTTCTCGTTGCTCGAAGTCGGCAACTGGATCGGCGCGGACCAGAGCACGGGCCGCGTCATCCACGTGCCCAATGGCCTCGTCTTCACCCAGCCTGTGGCGAACTACACGCGCGGCTTCCCCTATATCTGGAACGAACTGGAAATCGTCGTCACATTCGAGAGCAACTGGCGCGCCGCCAAGCAGTTGCTTCTGGACGCCGCGGAGCGGCACGGGCACTCGCTGAACGACGAAGCTGAGGCTGAAGTGCTGGCCCTGGGCCGCCGCTTCATGATCTTCTATTCCACGCTCGCCCCGACCGTGTACACCCGTGTCAGCGAGCGCGGCATTGCGTTCGCCGTTCGCTATGTCTGCGATCCACGTGCCCGGCGGGACTCGGAGCAGGCCATCTGGGAGGCGGCCCTCGACTCCTTCGCCGGCCACCCCGACATCGACCTGGCCTATCCCACCCGGCGCTTCTTCGACCGGGCACAGGAGGACCGCACGCTCGCACCCCCCAGCGGGCCGGAACCATCCTGACCGTCGGACTCCATGTCGGCGAACGAACGTGTGACGGCGCGCCCGGCCGGCAGGTGGGTCGGAACCGGCGGGGCGGGTGCCTCAGGGAACAGTCGTTGCAACTGCCGGGGCCAGAGCTGATTCCGTAACCCGGGAGCCCCGATTGCCGTCCGAATCGACAGAACCGAGATCCAGCCGCAGACCTCTGCTCCTCCTCATCAGCAATTCCAGGACGGTGCCAGCTGAGCTCCGCTCATCCCTTCGCGACGTGCGGCGCTGGCGTGCGCGCGGCGGGCCGGACGCGTTCGGCGGCGATCCGACGGATCCGGAAACCTACGCCTGGATCCGCGGTGCCCCCGCCGTAACGGCCGTAATCGACATGCAGCCCGTGGACCGTGCGCGTGACGTGCTGGACGCGTTGCGGAAAGTGCGGCCCGATGCGGCGGTCATGCTGCTGTCGTCCGAGCTGTCGGACGTCGACGGTCCGGCGGACGGTACGCTGGCGCGCGGTGGCCGGCTGCGTGACGTGCTGCGTGTCGACGTGGAGGAAGAGCTGGAGCGTCTGGAGGCGGAGCGGCGCGGCTACTGCCTGAGGCAGTTCGCAGCGGGCGATGACCTCGTGCCGATCCTGATCCACAACGATCCCGATCCGGACGCGGTGTCGAGCGCACTCGCGGTGATGAAGCTGCTCGACGGGTCACCGGACCGCACGCCGATCGTCACACTGGATCCGATCACGCGGCCCGAGAACCGGCGCATGGCGGAACTGCTCCGGATTAGCGTGACACAGATCACGCGGGATGAGCTGATGCGCTTCGACCGCGTGATCACGGTCGATACACAGCCGGATGGTCTGCAGGAGAATGGCAGACCCCGTTTCGCGGTCATTGACCATCACCCGCCGGAAGATGACTACACGGCGGAGCTCTCGGATATCCGGCCGGAGTATGGTGCCACGGCAACGATGATGACGGAGTACCTGCGCGCGGCGGACGAGAGACTGATCAACAGGAGTCTGGCGACGGCGCTGCTCTTCGGTATCCGTACCGATACGGACACACTCACGCGCGGCGTCACGGCGGCAGATGTCGCCGCGTACGCATGGTTGCAGTCGCGCGCGGACGTGCAGCTCGTTCGCAGGTTCGAGCGGCCGAGCTACAGCTATCATGCGGCGGCGGCATTTGGTGACGCACTCGGCGGCGCGGAATACGACGATGAGCTGGTCGTCAGTCATCTCGGTGACCTGAGCGACGATGAGTCGCATGTGCTCGCCGACCTGGCGGATTTCTGCCTAACCATCGAGAACGTCACGTGGGTCGTCGTTTCCGCCGTGATCGATGGCGAGCTGATCCTCACGATCCGGCATACCGGCACGGGTGCCGGTG
The DNA here is from genome assembly GCA_035461765.1 of Longimicrobiales bacterium. GTDB lineage: Bacteria > Gemmatimonadota > Gemmatimonadetes > Longimicrobiales > RSA9 > SH-MAG3. The sequence goes on along the minus strand of DATHUY010000037.1, from coordinate 55,269 downwards.
CGGGGACGCTCGCACGCGCGATCGCCGACCTCGGCGGTGATGGCGGCGGTCACGCCACCATGGCGCGTGCAGTGCTGTCGCTGGATGTCGCGGACGGTCTACTGGGCGGGGATGCAGACGCGCCGGCGGTCCAGAGACTCGTCCGGCGCGTCATGAGCGAGAGCGGCGCGGGGACTAATCGTCGAGATTTACGCCCAGCTCATCCGGTGTGAGCCCGTTCTGAATCGAGTCGAGGACCTCGCGCGCATAGGTCTCGGCCGACGAGTCGGGATAGAGCCCGCGGATGTGGGAGAGCACCAGCCGCTCGCCGTTGGCACACTCCAGCCCTACATACGCGGACGGATACGTGTGCACGGCGCCCGCAGCGGATTCCTCCTCGTGCAGCACCCCGGCGACCTCCAGTCTGGCGTCACCGCTGTCGAGTGCTGCACGGATGCGTTCCCATGTCTCGTCATGAGGAAACGCGGTGGAAGCGACGATGTTCGGCTGCCCCTGGATCAGCAACGCCACATCGAGCTGAACCTCGCCTTCCATCTCGTCTACCTCTGACGAATACACCACCGGAAAGGGTCCCGCCTGAAAGATCGGGATCGCCGACGAGTCCATTCTCCAAACTCCAGAAGCGCCGGTTTACAAGGGAGCCGGCCCGACCGGCCGTCCTTCGAAAGAGTACCACGAACCTGTAAAATAGATCCTGCGCGCGCTCAGACGAGGGACAGGACGCGCCGCAGCAGGAGGGCAAAGCGTGCACCCTCGCGCGCGACACCCAGGCGCCCGAGGCCGCTCTGCGTGCCGCCGGAATGCTGGAACAGAGCCGTGATCATGGTGCTCCGGACGAGATGGTCCGGCACCGCGCGGCTGAGACGTATCGTCTCGGTGAAGGGGATGAGCCGGTCGTCGCGGCCGTGGGAGAACAGGATCGGAACGCGCACGTGTTGCAGGTAGGGCTGCGGATCGAGAAGCGGGTCGGCCTCGAGAGCCGTGCTCGCCAGGGCCTCCGCGAGAGCGAGCACCCGGTCGTGATCGGCGCGCGGCGCCGTCGTAGCAGGAGCGATCATGTCGAAGAGCTCCCGGCCATCGCGGGACAACCCTTCACGAAGCCTGCGCTTCGACTCATCGAAGATGGGATCCCACGCGTACATCCGGAGCTCACCAGCCTCGAGCGCGAGATCGTGCAGGGCACGCGCCACGTCGTCGGCGCCCTCATAACCCGGCACACGCGCGAGATAGTTTCCGGCCATGATCCAGGGGCCGTACGGATCCGGCTCTGTCTGATACCTGACGCCATCGATCTCGTGCTCGCCGGTCAGTCCGAAGCGGAACAGCCGTCGCAGATCACTGTAGCCCCCCCACGCCGCGACACCCGCGAGCAGGCGTGACGTCTCCTCGTCCGCTGCAGCAATGAGCGCCTGCGTCGCGCCAAACGAGAAGCCGAACAGGCCCACGTGCTCATGTCGCACGTCGTCACGCTCCTGCAGCGCGCGCACTGCCTCCCGGATCGTCCCGATGGCAACGGCCGGCGCGACCTGCAGGTCGCGCCATTCCGGGATCTCGGGCACGAGCACAATGTTCCCCGCACTGGCCACTGCGCTGGCGAAGCGCTGCAGCGAAGGGTGCGCGCGGCCCGGTCGCGTGAGACCGTGCAGCACGACCCAGCCGGGGAGGTGCCTGGGACCCCGCGCGGGCCGAAACACCGTTGCGGGCAGCTCCTCATCACCGCGTGTATACACGGTCTCCGTCGCGACCGCGGCGTGGTCTGACGGGCGCAGGTACTGCCTGAGGAATCGAATCGTCGATGGCATGGCGGCAGAAGGTACATCGCGCATGGCGGCGCAGCGAGGCCGCGGGGGTTGGCGAAGCACCACAGTGGGCCTGGACGGCTCAGGCGGGTTGCGGGGTGATGCCGGCGCGCCGCATGTTCGCCTGTCCCCCCGAGCGAGCAGAGGCGCCGTGAAACGACGAGACTTCCTGCAGCGCAGCGCAGCGACCGCAGGTGCACTGGTATGGCCGCGCCACCTGGACGGTCTCGCGCAGGAACTGCACACCTCCGGCGGACCCTGGGATGTGGTCCGCGCCGCGTTCCTGATCCCCGACGACCGCATCTACCTGAACGTGGGCACGCTCGGGCCGCAGCCGCGCGTGGTGGTCGATGCCGTCATCGAGCACACGCGGCGAGTCGCAACCACGTTCCCGCCGGCCACGGACTGGGACGCGCTCAAGGCACGCGTCGGCGCTGCACTGAACGGGGATCCGGAGGGCTTCGTGTTTCCGCGCAACACGACAGAAGCGATGAACTTCGTCGCAAACGGGCTCGAGCTTAATGCCGGGGATGAGGTGCTCACGACACTGCACGAGCACATCGGCGGCCTGTGCTGCTGGGAGCTGCTCGCCGCGCGCAGAGGAGTGCAGCTGCGGCAGCTCGATCTGCCCGTGCCTGCTGCCTCGAGCGAGCAGCTTGTGGAGGTATTCCGGCGCGCGATCACGCCGCGGACGCGCGTTATCTCCGTATCGCACGTCACGTTCACGAACGGCACGATCATGCCCGTCCGGGAGATCGCCGCAATGTGCCGCCAGCGCGGCATCATCTGCGTGATCGACGGCGCGCATCCACCCGGAATGATGCGCGTGGATCTCCGTGCCATCGACGCCGACTTCTACGCCTCATCGCCGCACAAGTGGCTCTGTGCACCGCAGGGCACCGGGCTCCTGTACATGCGCGAGGACTGGCGCACGCGACTGTGGCCCACACTCGCATCAGGCGGCTGGAACGACACCGCCCTCGGTGCACACCGATTCAATCACCTGGGAACCATGGACGAGTCGCGACTCGCGGGCCTGGATGCCGCGCTGCGCCTGCACGAGACGATCGGGACGGACGCCATCGAAGCGCGCGTCCGTGAGCTGGACGCGCTTCTGCTGGCAGGGCTGGCCGAGCTGCCGCGCGTGCGGGTCGTGTCTCCGACCGATCCGACGCTCGGTGTCGGCCTCATCTCGTTCACCATGGACGGGATCGAGCCGCTGGAGCTGCAGCGCCGACTCGGCGAGAAGAACGTACGGACCCGTGTCGTGAGCGAGTACGGCTATGGATGGATGCGGTTGTCACCGCATATCTACACGGCGGAATCGGAGATCCACGCCGTGGTCGAGATGATCGCCGGAGCTCCAGCGCGCTGATCGGCGTTGGCCCGGCCGTGGACGATTTTGCGGTGCAGCGAAATCCGGAGAGCGCCACGCTTCTCCCGCGCAAACTTGTAGCGGTGCAAAACGGCCCCAGTCGGCGGAACGCTTTTCAGCCCTCTTCCTTGCTACGCAACGAAACTCTCGCGCCGGCCTCTCCCGCAGGTCCCTCCGTACTTGCGCCGCAATCCTGCCACCGATCGCCGACCGCGGCTCAGGGGTTCTCTGGACCTGATCCCACGGACGGCGCCGGGCTCACGCCGACCGCGCCTACCAGGCAGCGATCGCTTCAATGGCCTCGAGGACGTTGGCGGTCTGGGGCAGGATCACGTCCTCGAGCTGCGGCGCGTAGGCCACCCACGTGTCGAGCGACGCGACGCGGCGGACCGGCGCATCGAGCCAGGAGAAGAGGTCGTCCGCAATGCGCGCCGCGATCTCCGAGCCGATGCCCCACGACAGTGAGTCCTCGTGTGCGACGATGACGCGGTTCGTCTTCTTCACCGATTCGGCGATGGTCTCCATGTCGAGCGGGTTCAGCGAGCGCAGGTCGATGACCTCGGTGCTGATGCCACGCTCCTCCGCGATGCGGGCGGCGTCGAGCGAGCGCTTGACCAGTGCGCCGCACGCCACGACCGTGACGTCGCTTCCCTCGCGGACGACGTTCGCCTTGCCGAGCGGGATCATGAAGTTCGGGCCGGGGTCGCGACCCTTGTTGTATACCTGGCGGTAGAGATGCTTGTGCTCGAGGAAGATAACGGGGTCCTCGGAGCGGATCGCTGTCCGCAGCAGCCCGTTGGCATCGACTGCGGTGGAGGGCAGGACGACGTGCAGCCCGGGCGTGTGCGTGAACAGCGTCTCACCCGTCTGCGAATGATAGATCGCGCCGCCCTTCAGATACCCGCCATAGGCGACGCGGATCACGACCGGGCTCGACCAGTTGCCGCCTGAGCGGTAGCGCATGGTGGCAAGCTCGTCGCGGATCTGCATCATCGCGGTCCAGATGTAATCGAAGAACTGGATCTCGACGACCGGCTTGAGCCCGCGCGTCGCCATGCCGATGGCGCGGCCGACGATGTTGGCTTCCGCGAGCGGCGAGTTGAACACACGGTTGGACCCGAATTTCCGCTGGAGTCCGAACGTGCACTTGAACACGCCGCCCTTGCCCTTCACGTGCTCGAGCGCGTCTTCGCGACTGACGTCCGCGATGTCCTGGCCGAACAGGACAATGCGCGGGTCGCGCTTCATCTCGTCGCGCAGCGCCGCGTTGATGAGATCGACCATGGTCGTCTCGCCGCCCTGGAACTGCGGGTCGTCCTCCGTATCGAACTGCTCTGCGGTGGGGTCGACATCAGGCGAGAACAGCCACTTCAGCGCCGTGCCGGGATCGGGCTGCGGCTGCTCGAGCGCGCGATCGGACGCAGCTTTCACTTCCTGCTCGACCTCCTGCTCGAGTGCGTCGAGATCGGCGGCCGTCGCATGCCCCTTGTCGATCAGGAAGTGTCGTGTGAGGACGAGCGGGTCGCGGCGAGCATCTTCCTCACGCTCCGCTTCCGTCCGATAAAGACGCTCATCATCGGACATCGAGTGCGAGTACGGCCGAACGACGTGCGCGTGGAGCAGGACGGGGCCGCGGCGCTTGCGTGCATGCTCGATGGCGCGGCCGCACGCGTCGTGGCTCTCGACCAGATTCGTGCCGTCGAACTCCTCGATGTGCAGATCCGGGAAGCCGCTCACGAGCTTGCTGATGCTCCCGCCGGCGGTGTTGACCTCGACGGGAACCGAGATGGCGTAGCCGTTGTCCTCGACCAGGAAGACGACGGGCAGCTTCATGTTGGCGGCGGAGTTCAGCGCCTCCCAGAACTCGCCCTGCGACGTCTGGCCCTCGCCGGTGGTGCAGAGCACGACCTCGTCGTTCTCGAACTCGTCGATCGCGGCGCGCATGGCGTCATCGCGGCCGGCGCGCATGCCGGCCTCGGCGCAGCCGACGGCCTGCAGGTACTGGGTCCCGGTCGGCGACGACGTGGAGACGATGTGCAGCTCGCGGTGACCCCAGTGCGACGGCATCTGGCGGCCGCCGCTGGCGGGGTCTATGGCGGCGCCGACGGCCTGGAGCAGGTGCTCGTAGGGAGTCATCCCGAGCGCCTGACTGAGCGCGCGATCGCGATAGTAGAAATAGAACCAGTCGGAGCCGGGGCGGAGATGGTCTGCAATGGCGACCTGTACCGCTTCGTGGCCTGCGCCGGAGATCTGGAAGAAGATCTTGTTCTGCCGCTTGAGCAGGATCTCCTGATCATCCGTGCGCCGCGCCGCGACCATCGTCCGATACATTGCGACGAGCTGCTGTCCGCTGAGCGGTGCCTTGCCGCGCTTCGCGGCGGCCCTCTTCGTCTTCGTGGCCATGGACCCGTAACGCGCGTGAATCGAAGGCGGCGCAGAGCGAACGTGCGCCGCGACAGGCAGTTGCTCGGCTGGAGCGACCGCGGAATCGTAATTTACCCCGCTCGCCGGGCAGCGGCCACCCCCGGCGCCAGCGCCGTTTACAGCGCTGCCGCTGCAGCGCTATCTTGGCGCGTTCGCGTTCATTCCGGCCAGAGACGATTGCGCTACTCGAAACTTCTCCGGCAGATCGCCGGCCTCGCCCTGCGTGACCCCAGGCTCGTGCCACTGCTGCTCGGCGCCGCCTGGCGTTTCCGCGCGAGGAACTGGTACCGGCGCGCGCCCTTCCTGCCGCTGCCACCGGCCGAGTATGTGGAGTGGCGGCTGTATACCGCCTACGGTGCCGGAGATGCCGGCCCGCAGCCGGGTGAGATCGCCCGCTATCTGCGGTGGTCTGCGCGCATGAAGAAACAACAGCGGCCCTGAGTCCGTAGGTAGACACCATGTTCTCCGGATATCGATTCCGACGACGGCTGGCGGCTGAGCGCCCATGAAGAGATTCATCGTGTTCATCGTGGTGCTGGCCGTGATCTGGGCCATTCCCGAGGCGCGCAACCGCATCGGCGTGGCAGCGCTGCCGCTGCTCGAGCGACTGGGACCCGTCGGGGAGCGGGCCGCCAACCCATTCCGCCGGTGGAAAGCCCGCAACGAGTCCGAGTTTTTCCTGCGCATCATCAACGACGATCGCGCCGAGGCCCGGCCGCTGCCCGAGGAGCGCCTGTTCAAGGACTGGGTGCTGCGGCGCATGCCGGAGGAGACGGGCGTGGATCCGTGGGGCAGTGACTACTGGCTGCGCCGCAGAGGTACCACATTCACCGTCGGGTCGAGCGGACCTGATCGCCAGCGCGACACTGCCGACGACGTGACTGTGACGGAGACCTTCTAGTCCCCGTGCACTTCCTTTCTGACAAGACCGGTGGGCGGGATCTGCGATGAGCCCGCGCACGCAGAAGCTGCTGCTCGTCCTCGCGGTCGTCCTCGTGGTGGCGGTCGCCGGCGCGCTCATGTTCCGCCAGCTCCCCGAGGAGGTATCGGCTCCGCTCTTCCTGCTGGTCGTCGTCATCGAAGTTGTGGTGGCACCGATCCCCGGCGGTGCCGTGGGCTACCTGGGCGCGGCGCGGTTCGGCTTCTGGCAGGCGTGGCCGCTGCTCTACATCGGCAATGTCATCGGCACGGTTCTCGTCTTCTTTCTCGCGCGCAGGTACGGCGCACCGGTGTTCGAGGAGCAGGTGGCGCAGAAGACGCGCGACCGGTACAATCGGCTGCTCGACTCTCATCCGGTTCTGCTCTGGTTCGTCTATGCGATCCCCGTTGTTCCGGTGGACGTGCTGAGCGTCCTTGCGGGCCTCTCGAACATGCGGCCGCGCCGCTTCTTTCTCATCGCATTGACAGGCTACATCGTCTACACGGCCATCGTCGCAGCCGTCGGCTCCACTCTCGCCGAGTTCGTAGGGGTCACGGACGCGGTCTCCATTCTGGGCGCACTCTTTTTCGCCGGCCTGGTGTGGTGGCTCTGGACGCGGAACAGGAACAGGCGGGTCGATGTATCGCGTCGCGCTGACGGGTAACATCGCGAGCGGCAAGTCCGCGGTCGCCGAGGAATGGCGCGGCCTGGGCGCGTGCGTCATCGACGCGGATGTGCTGGCGCGGCGCGCGGTCGAGCCAGGCAGCGCCGGGCTGGCCCGGATTGCGCAGGTGTTCGGCGATGCCGTGATCGTGAACGGCGCGCTCGATCGCGCGGCGCTCGGCCGCGTGGTGTTCGGCGATGCGGCGCGACGACGCGAGCTGGAGGCGATCGTCCACCCCGAAGTGGAGCGGCTGCGCACGGAGGAAGAGGCCATGGCAGCGCAGCGCGGCGAGTCGATAGTCGTGCACGCGATACCGCTCCTGTTCGAGACGGGGCTGGACGCGAGCGTGGATACGGTGGTTCTGGTGGACGCGGACGAGAACACCCGGCGCGAGCGCCTGGTGACGAAGCGCGGGCTCAGCGAGCAGGATGCGCGGGCCATGATCGCGGCGCAGGCGCCGGCCGGCCCGAAGCGGGCGCGTGCCGATTTCATCATTGACAACAACGGCACGCTGGAGGATCTGGCGCGCCGCGCCCGCGAGGTATGGCGGGAGATCCGGGCTGCGGCGGCATGAATATCGACATGCACCTGCACACGCGCGGCTCCTTCGACTGCCTCAGCGATCCGCAGGCGGTAGTGGAGTGCGCGCTCGCACGCGGCATGGACCGGATCTGCGTGACGGACCACAACGAGATCCGGGTCGCGCTGGAGCTCCAGCGCGTCTGGCCGGACCGGGTCATCGTGGGTGAGGAAGTGAAGACAGCGGAGCGCGTCGACATCATTGGCCTGTTCCTCACCGATGTCATACCGAAGGGGACTCCCGCGCGCGAGACGTGCGAGCGGATCCGGGCGCAGGGCGGTATCGTTTACGTGCCGCACCCGTTCGCGGGCGGCAAGGGCGGTGGCGGCGCCATTCTCGAATCCATTGAGGACCTGATCGATGCTTTGGAGGGTTTCAACGCGCGCATTCACGATCCCGCGCTGAACGAGCGGGCGGTGGCATGGGCACGCGCGCGCGACATTCCGCTTGGCGCCGGCTCGGATGCGCACACCCTGCGTGAGGTTGGCCGCGCCTGGGCAGATGTGCCCGCGTTCGAAGACGCCGCCGGCTTCAAGGCCGCGCTGCGCAGCGGAACGATCCATGGCTCGTCGTCATCGCGCATGGTGCACGTCGCGTCGACCTGGGCCAAGGTGCACAAACGGATTGCAGGCAGATGAACAGGGACAGGATGACAGGGACGAACGGGGTTCTCCCCATCAGGCGGGCGGCAGCGCGGCGAATCGTCGAGAGGATCGAGGAGGCGGATCGCATCGTGCTCACCACGCACGTCAATGCCGACGGCGATGGTGCCGGCTCCGAAGTCGCCATGGCACACTGGCTGATCGGGGCGGGGAAGATCGTCACGATCGTGAACCCCACTCCGTTTCCGGCGATGTTCCAGTTCCTTATCGAGGACCCGACCATTCTGGCGACGGCCGGCAGTCCGGCAGCGGACCGGGCGATTGCGGAAGCGGATCTGCTGATCGTCCTGGACACGGCGGAGCCGGGGCGGATCGGCAAGGTCGCGAAGGCCGCCGCACAGAAGACGGTGGTGGTCATCGATCATCACGTCCATTCCGACAGCATGCTCGACGGCCTGATGCTCCAGGACGTCACGGCGTGCGCGACGGGTGAGCTGGTGTTCGACCTGCTCGAAGCAGCGGAGCTGCCCACTCCCTGGCCGCAGGTGGTTCTGGAGGGACTCTACACGGCCGTCGTGACGGATACGGGGTCCTTCCGCTTCTCGAACACGACACCGCGCGCGCATCAGGTGGCCGGCGAGCTGATCGCGCAGGGTGTCGACCCCGAGCTGATGTACCGTCGCATCTACGCGACTGTGCCGCTGCGACGCGTGGAGCTGCTGCGCCACGCGCTCCAGCAGCTCGAGGTCGATCCCGACTATCCCATCACGTGGATCACGATTCACCGCGGCATCATGGAGGAGCTCGGCACCGGCACGGAAGACCTCGAGGGTGTGGTCGATCACGCGCGCAGCATCGAGGGCACCGAACTGGCGATATTGTTCCGCGAAACCGCCGATGGCGCCACCAAGATCTCGCTCCGCTCCGCCGGCGCGGTCGACGTGAACGCCATCGCGCGGCAGTTCGGCGGGGGTGGTCACGTCAAGGCTGCGGGCGCTCTCATGTCGGACCGGATCGATGTCGCCAGGGCGCGCGTTCTCGACGCCGCGCGCACGGCGCTGCGCGACGCCGGCCTCACCTTTCGCCCCCCGATCTCACCCGGTTAGATTTCCGCTGTCTTTTCAACTCAGGTGCGCATGCAGCAGGGATATACGCCGCCCGATTTTTCCGAGGCGCGCTTTCAGGAGGCACCGGACGCCCGCTTCGTTCCGGCGCCGGGCGATGGCATTCTGCCGGACGACTTCTTTGCGACATCGAACCTGCCGATCTACGTGAAGATCGGCGGACAGTGGCGTCTCCCGCGCGTCCCGCGCATGGACGGTGTCATCGTGCAGGAACCCGACGGCCTGCGCGTGACCGAAGGTCGGTATGTGCGCGCAGGGCAGCCCGTCGCCGTCGGCTATGCCGAGGATGGCACCGAAGGTATCTACGTCAACTTCACAGGCTTCCTCGGCTCCGCCAGGGCCACGGGCGAGTTCCAGTTCATGAGCAGCGAGGTCTCGCGCGAGAAACCCGTCGACTACGCGCTCATGGCCGACATGCTGCGCGCCGAGAGGGAGCGCGGCGGTCACATTGTCTGGGTCGTCGGGCCCGCCGTGCTCCACAGTCGCGGCCGCGACGTGGTCACGTGGTTCATCGAGAACGGTTACGTGGGCGCGCTCCTCGGCGGCAACGCCGTCGCCGTGCACGACATCGAGCAGGCCCTGCTCGGCACCACGCTCGGCATGGACAGAAGCGGCCGTCCCGTCACAGGCGGCCATGCGTTCCACATGCGCGCCATCAACCGCATCGCACGCGCCGGATCCATTCGCGAGGCCGTAGACCAGGGCGTCCTCACGCAGGGCATCATGCATGCGTGCGTGACTCACGACGTGCCATTCGTGCTCGCCGGCTCCATTCGCGATGATGGACCCCTGCCGGACACGGTCACGGACACCGTGCGCGCTCAGGAACTAATGCGCGAGCACGCAACGCGCGCGACGATGACCATCATGATCGCCACAGCGCTCCACTCCATCGCGTTCGGCAACATGCTGCCGGCATACGTCGTCGACAACGACGGCACGCCGCGTCCGCTCACCACCATCGCCGTCGACACATCCGAGTTCGTCGTCAGCAAGCTCAAGGATCGCGGCACACACCAGGCCTTTGGTGTCATCACCAACGCACAGGACTTCCTGCACGTGCTGCGGTACTTTGTGGAGCACAATCCCGTCGAGGCCGCTCAGCCCGATTTCGCTCGTCCGGGAGTCGGAGCATGAGCACTGCACAGTGGCTCAACATCGGCGACGACCCCGGCGCGCTCCACGCTCTCATCGAGCGCATCCCCGAGCATGTGCCGGTTCCGGCCATCGACTATCTCTGGCTCTTCCCGGCACGACGCATCGCCATCGGCGAGAGTATCGTCGTCGTCATCGGCGCGTTCGACGAGGATGCTGAGCGACGCCGCGTCAGCACGGCGCATTTCACCGTCTCGCGAGACAGGAAGGGCGCCGCCACCGTCAACGCCCGCTTCGATGAGCACGGCTCCGCACCCGTGGCCGCCGTGCCGCGCATCGTTCAGGGCGTGCTCCGTCGCCTCGGCGAGGACACCGAGGCATCGCCGCGCGAGGAGCAGATCGACGGCGGGCAGGACCGCTGGGACGCTCTCATCGTCGAGCTGGGCGGTCAGCCTCGCACGGAGCCGCCCGCCGACGGCGGCACCGATGAGGATGGGGATGCGGTTGCCGGCGCCGGATCCGCGCCCACTGCCCCCGCGCCAGCGTCGCAGCCGGCCGATGCCGCGGTATCGGAGCTCGAGCCTCCGGATGACCCCGGGTCGACGGAGCCGGCGCAAGCCCGGTGGGAGCCCGGGCCGACCGAAGCCGCTACGGATGGGGAGCCGCGGCGTGAGGGGTAGGCCGCGGGTTGTCGCGCGAGTGGCGGTCAGCTATTAATAATCATTGTTGATTGGCCGCCGAAGGAGTGTAGATGAGCTTCGTACATCTGTTCCGCCGATATCTTCGTGAGCAGGGTCTGCCGGTAACGCAACAGCGCGAAGCGATCGCTGAGGTGGTGTTCGCGTCGTCGGAGCACCTGTCCGTGGAAGAGCTGGAGAACCTGCTGCGGGAGCGGGGTGAGCGGATCGGGAAGGCGACGATCTACCGCACGCTCGAGATGCTTGTGAAGAGCGGGCTGGTGGAAGAGCACGACTTCGGCGAGGGGTTCAAGCGATATGAGCATCTGTTCGGGCAGAAGCCGGTGCGCGAGCACCTGATCTGCACGGAATGCGGCAAGGTGGCAGAGATACACAGCACGGAGCTCGTGCGGATGCAGGAGGAGGCGGCGCGGCGACAAGGCTTCCAGCCGTCGCGGTACAGACTCCAGATCTATGGACTGTGCGCGGATTGCCAGGCGGCCGGTGCGGAACTGAGGTGGGAAGGCCTGAGCTGTCCGATCGAATCCATCTAGTGTCGTGATTCAGAAATCCCGTTTTCGCACTCGAATGTGAACGGGATTCCAGAACCGGAACACCAGGCACATCGAGTTCGCGAATCAATTCCCCCGCAGCACCCGCACGTCGACGCGTCACTGTCTGGCGCCGTCCCCATCGTCTTTGCATGTTGCCGCCATGCCGAACAGGAGAGATGCTGCAGCGCCGGGTCGCGGTCCGCTGCGGGTGAATGAGGTATCGGGAGGGGTCATGCGGATGCCGGAATCGCTGCGGTCGCTGGAGTGGGAGCTGCCGCACAGTTTCATGGGGCTGGACGAAGAGGCGAGCGATCTGGGGAACGCGAAGGTCGTGATTCTGCCGGTGCCGTACGAGGCGACGACGAGCTTCGGGGGCGGCACGGGCAACGGTCCAGCGGCGATCATCGATGCTTCGCGCTACATCGAGCTGTACGACCAGGAGCTGGACGGGGAGCCGGCCGATGTCGGGATCGCGACGCTGCCGTCCCTGATGCTGACGGGAGCCGGTCCGCAGGAAGCGATTGCGGAGCTGCGTGCTGCGTACGACCGGGTGCTCGATGCTGCTCCCGGTCGCTTTGTGATCACGCTGGGGGGCGAACATTCGATATCGAGTGCTCCGATTCTGGCGTGGGCGGACCGGCTCCAGGAGGAGGGTCGCCGGCTGACGGTGTTGCAGTTCGACGCGCACACGGATCTGCGTCCGGAGTATGAAGGCTCCGAGTACTCGCACGCCTCGGTGATGAGCAGGACGCAGGACCGGGTCGAGATCGTTGCGGTCGGTATCCGTGCGATCACGTCGGACGAGATGCGTCTGGTCCGGAAGTCGGACAACATCCATGTATTCCTCGCCGACGACATACACACGGGCGAGGAGTGGATGGATGATGTGATGTCACGTCTGGGTGAGGATGTGTACATCACGTTCGACGTGGACGGCTTCGATCCATCCCTGGTGCCGTCGACGGGCACACCGGAGCCCGGCGGTCTGCAGTGGTATCCGGTGATGAAGCTGCTGCGACGGGTGTTCGCGGAGCGGACCGTGCACGCGGTGGATATCGTGGAACTTGCGCCCATCGCCGGCCTGTCAGCGCCGGACTTCCTGGTGGCGAAGCTGGCGTACAAGATGATCGGCTACCGCTTTGCGGACGGCGCAGCCGGGAGCGAGCGCCGCGACGAGTAGTCACGCAGCAGCGGATCGGCGGCCGGGCGGATGCTGTCGGGGCAAATGATCCTGCCCGTCGCTGCAAAAGCAGGGGGAACCATGGCGCCGCGCGAGATGATGGGCACCACCTTCCTGATGGTCATGTGTGCCGCGGCTGCGCCCGGTGCGGCGCAGTCGCAATCGGTGCCAGCCTTCTGGGATGCGCTGGAGCGCGCCGGTACGGCGGGGCAGGTCGCCGCGACGCGTGCGCCGTCGGGGCTGGACACGCGCGTTGTCTCATCACTCCGGCGTCTGCGCGAGTACGAGCTGGAGCCGCGGCGAGGCACGGCGTACCGCGCGCGGTGGGATCTGGAGCGCGCACTGGCCCGCAATCCTGACAGTCCCGACCATCACCTCGCCCTCGCGCTGCTGCTGCGCCGAGGCCCGGACGCCAGAGTGCGCCTGGACGACTCGGACTCCGGCAGCTTCATTGATCCGCGCAGCCTCGCCTCCGCGCATGCTCTGCGCGCACTGCGCACCGCACTCGAGCTGCACCCCGGCCTGGAGCTGGCTGCGGTGGAGCTTGCGCGGTTTGCACGCGAGCGCCACGACGCCGAACTGCTGGTCGAAGCGGATGCTGCTCTCGCGGCCGCGAACGCGAGTGGGGAAGTACTGCTTCAGCGAGCGTTCATCGCAGTCGAGCAGAACGACGCGACACGCGCGCTCACCCTTGCAGTTCAAGCAGCACAGGCCGGCGCTGATCCGGGGCGTGTCGCGTACGTGCGCGCTGTCGCACTCCTGTTGTCCCCCGCGACCGAGCAGATGGGGGCAGCGGCATACCTCGCGGGACTGGAGTCCGCCGGCGAAGCTGCCATCACAGAATACCACGCCGCGTCAGCGCCGACGTTCACACTGGCTGAAGCGGCGGTGTGGGACACGCTCGTGACCGCAGCACGTCCAGGCTGGCTGAGCGAACGCTGGGAGATCCGCGCGGCCCTGAGCGGCGTGTCGCTGGCGGAGCGACTGGGTGTGCATTATCGCCGCCTGTACGAGGCCTACCGCGAGTTCCCGCTGTACGCGCCACTGCGGGATGCGGCGAACATGGCCGGCATGGCCGTCCTGATGGGTGAGGACCTCCGCCGGCACGGCCTCGCGCCGCCCGGCCTCATGCTGACACGCTTTGGCGATGCCAGCTGGTTCCGGTGGGTCGGTATGTGCGGTTACGTCCCGTTCCTGCCTGAGGACACGCTGTCGATGGCGAAACCGCTGGACGCGTTCCTGCCTCCTGCCGCCTATCGGCCCGTCGACGAGACTGACATCATGCTGCACGAGGATTCCCGGAGCATGCGTGCCGTCGACTGCGACAATCCGGTGGCGCTACGCCGCTTCGTATCGGATTTCGTCCAGGGCGAAAGGTACCGTCCGTCATTCGATGCCCGTTTGAATGTGGAGGCGGAGCTGTACGCGTTCCGTGCAGCCGACGGCGCCGAGATCATCAGCGGCATCACCCTGACGCGAGCGCAGGCGCTGCGTCTGGCGGATACTGCCGGTCAGGTATCACTGACGTCCGCGCTCGCCTTCATCGACACCGTTGCACACAGAGCCACGCGCTCGGAGCAGCCGTTGCGGTTCCTCCTGCCGGACAGCACCAGCACGCGTGTGCTCCTGGCGCGGTCTGCTGCCACGCCGCTGCATGGTCGGCTGGATGTGCGGATTACGGTTGCCGATGTTGCACGCCGTCTCGGCGCGGTGGTGGCTCTCACACACACGGTACCCGATTTCTCCGGCGCTGCACTGCAGCTCAGCGACGTTGTGATCGCGCCGCAGGGATCTGCCGATCGGCTGCGGCGCGGTGACGTCGGTCTCGCGCTGGCGGCGGGCCGTCGATACCGCGTCGGCGAAACATTCGAGCTCTACTACGAGGTTTACGGCCTGCCGGCGGACGCGCCCTACCGCACGCGCATCGTGGTAGCGCCGGAGGCGTCGGCACTGTGGCGTGCGGCGCGCCAGCTCACGGGCCGCGAGCCGGACGTGCTCACGCTCGAGTTCGATGGTCGCACCGGCGAGCCGCACGAGATCTATGGTACGCAGGAGCTGCGGACGATCGGCACCGCCACGCTGCGGCCTGGGAGATACCGGCTTCAGGTGGAGATCTCGGATCCGGAGACGGGTGCGAGCGTGCGCCGCGACCGGCTTTTCGACATCACTGCCGAATAGCCGCCCCGGTGCAGTCGGTGATCAGCCGGTGAACGCGGTGCGCTGCTCGTCGGGGTGTCGTGGCGGCGCCTTGCCATGGGAGCGGCCGGAGTAACGGGCGAAGAGAGGGTGCAGATCGAGCGGATCGTCGATCGTGTAATCCTCGGGCACCAGTCCGCGCGGAGTCAGCAGGAACGGCCATGACTGACGCCCGCCCATGGCGCCGTGCGCACCGATCTGGTCGTCGAAGCAGATGCAGAAATCCTGCTCCGCATCATAGGCACCGAACAGCATGAGGTCGCCGGAATTGCGCATGGCGGCGAGGTCGGCTATCGCCTTGCGTTCGACATCGGTGGACGCGTAATCGCGCAGCGGATCCACGCCCGAGAGCAGTTCCATGCTGCCGTCGGGCATCACGAGCGCGCGGCCGCGCAGCGTCTCGACGTGCGCGCCATCGAGCATGCGCGTGATGACGCAGCCGATGCCGGTGTGTGCGACGAGAAAGTAGTAGAGCGCGCGCCGGTCCGGATCGTTGCGGATCTCGTCGAAGGATAGCGAACGCTCAGGCTGCGTCCAGTAGACGTGCGCGAGAGACGATGAGTAGGTGACGACCACCTGCGATTCCTCCGCCTCACGCACGGTTTCCGCGACCAGCGGGAACAGGTTGTAGTGCTGGCGGATCCAGCGGCCCAGGCCGAGCCCGGCCGTGCGCGCGGGCAGGCTCGACTCGCCCGATACGTGCTCGAGCTCCTGCACCAGGAAGTCCATGACGTCCTGATGCTCGAGCGAGTAATCACCCGTGCCCGCCATCACGAGCACGCCGTGGCGTGCGGCGTTCTCGATGGTCTCGCCGAGTGTCTCACCGAAGCGGACACGGTAGGGCACCGAGGGCGTCTGGCCGTGGTCGCTGAGTATGTAGAGATCGTACGGCCGGCCCGGGGCACGTCGCAGCATGCGGAGGATGTGCGCGATGCGGCGGTCGAGCGCGCGCACACTGCTGAACGCGGTGCGCGAGCCGGGGCCAAAATGGTGGGCGAATTCGTCGTACACGTTGTAGGTGGTGTAGATCGCCGGCACGCCCGTGTAGATATCCAGCAGGACGGCGAGAGTCTGGAGCTCGCGCAGGACGACATTCGTGCCGATGTGGAGAAACGGGAGATACCACCAGTAGTACGTGTACTCGCCGCGCATCTGACCCCAGAAGCGCACGACCTCCTCGCGCAGGTACTCGACCGCACTGTCGAACACCATGCGCAGCATGCGGACCGGATGGAGCAGCATCAGCAGCGCCACGCGGCCGCCGCCCATCTTCTGCAGAAACGGCTGCGGCTTCTTGGCGGCGAGAGTGAAAATGGCGCGGTCGGCCCCGCCATCGTAGATATTCACGTAGCCGGAGCCGCCATCGAGGATGCCGGATTCGGGGAGGCGGTCACGGATGTGCTGTACGTCGGCAGGTTTGGAGCCTATGATGAGGCGCCGTTCCTTCTTCTCGTAGAAGCGGAAAGCTGGAATATCCTGCTTGGTGCCGAAGAAAATGGCGGCCTGAGCGGCGGGCGTGGCGCTCGGCAGACCGGCCGGGAAGCGGCGCAGCTCCCAGCCGTCGCGCTCGATCAGGCGGCGGAGGCGCGGGGCGTAGCCGCCCTCGATGGCGCGGAGCAGGTCCTGGTGTGCGAGGGCGTCGATCTGGATGACGACGAACCCCCGCTCCTCGCGTTCGAGGCGTCGGCGACGCTCGCCGGTGAACGGAAAGTACTTCAGACGGTAATAGAAGCGATAAAGCGAGCGTCGAAGCCGCTTCAATCTGCCCGGAGTCGACATGGACGGTTCCATAACATTCGCCGCGGCCTTTGCCGCAGGCGTGCTTTCATTCCTCTCGCCGTGCGTACTGCCGATCGTACCCGGCTACCTTGGTTTCATCACCGGCATGTCACTGGATGAGATGCGCGAGGGGACATCGAGGCGCGCCGTGCTGGTGCCGGCGCTGTTCTTCGTTGCCGGCTTCACTCTCATCTTTCTGCTCCTCGGCGCGTCGGCCACGCTCATCGGGCAGGTCCTGAAGGTATATCAGGACTGGATCGCGCGCATAGGAGGCCTGCTCATCATCGTGTTCGGCCTGCACCTGCTCGGCGTGTTCCGCATCGGCTCACTCATGCGGGAACGACGGGTCCAGCTGAGCCGCACACCCGCAGGTTACGCAGGGGCGACGGTCGCCGGTTTCGCATTTGGTGCCGGCTGGACTCCGTGCCTTGGCCCGATCCTGGGCGGCCTGCTGACCTACGCGTCCGCCCGGGCCACGCTCGGCCAGGGGATGGCACTGCTCGGCAGCTATTCGCTCGGGCTGGCGCTGCCGTTCCTGCTGGCCGCACTGGCGACCGGCGCGTTCCTGCGCGCCTCGCACCGCATGCGCCGTGCGATCCCCATCATCGAGAAGGTCTCCGGCGCGATGCTGGTCGCGATCGGTCTGCTGCTCGTGAGCGGCACGTTCACCGTGCTGTCCGGCTGGCTGACGCAGATGACGCCGTCGTTCATCCTGGACCGCCTCTGAACGACCGGCGTCTGCGCGAGGATCAGGCCTGTTCGAGCAGCTCGGGCAGCCGACGCAGCAGCTCGCGCGGTTCGATGGGCTTCGTGAAGAAGTGGGTGCAGCCAGCCTCGAAACAGGCGTCTCGCTCATGCGCGCCGACTCGGCCGGTCAGCGCGACGACGCGCACCCCGGCTGTCTCCGGCTGGGACGTAATGTGGCGGGCGACCTCCAGCCCGGGTCGGTCAGGCAATCCGAGGTCGAGCAGGACGAGCGCAGGCTTGCGAGCCGCCGCTTCATCGAGCGCCTGAGCTGCCGTCCCGGCCTCGGTCACCTCGTAACCTGCGTCTTCGAGCAGCAGCCGAAACGCATGGCGGAGGAGGGGGTCGTCTTCGACGAGCAGAATGGTGTTGGCGAGAGTGGTCATGCTGGTCGTTAACCTAGATGCCCCCCTTATCCGCGGCAAGCGGCTCCGCCTCCAGGCCTTCCTCCAGCAGCTGGCGTTCGAGCAGGCGCGCGTAGACGCCATCCGCCCGCAGCAGCTCGCTGTGAGTGCCCCGCTCCGCGATTCTGCCCTCGTCCAGAACCAGGATCTGATCTGCGCCCATCACCGCGCTGACGCGGTGACTCACCACCACGGCCGTACGCTCACGCATCACATCCCGCAACCCGGCAAGAATCCTCTTCTCCGTGTGTGTATCGACAGCGCTCAGCGCATCATCGAGCACCAGGATCACGGGATCGCGCGCGAGTGCCCGGGCGAGCGTCGCCCGCTGGCGCTGACCGCCTGACAGGTTGACGCCGCGCTCACCGAGGCGCGTGGCAAAGCCGAGCGGGAAGCCGGCGATGGTGTCGGTGAGTTGCGCGACATCGCTGGCCCAGCGGACGCGGTCCGAACGGCCGGCGCCGTCCGGCACGCTGAGAGCGATGTTGTTCTCGATCGTGTCGGAGAACACGAAGGCGTCCTGCGGCACCACGCCGATCGCGGCGCGCAACTGGTCGAGCCCGATGCGGTCGATCGGCACGTCGTCGATCAGCACGCTGCCTTCCGTCACGTCATAGCGACGCGTGAGCAATGCGATCACCGTCGACTTGCCCGAGCCCGTGGGCCCGACGAGCGCCACGGTCTGTCCGGCGGGTATGCGGAACGAAACGTCGCGCAGTACCCAGCGCTCCGTGCCGGGATAGCGGAAGGACACACCGCGGAACTCGATCTCACCCCTGATCGCCGGCATTGTCGCCGGACGCGCGGGCTCGGTTACGGTCGGTGCAGTGGTCATGATGCGGTTGATACGGCCCATCGAAGCCGCACCGCGCTGGAACAGATTGATCACCCACCCGAGCGCGATCATGGGCCACGTGAGCATGGCCAGGTAGAAGATGAACGCGACGAAGTCGCCGCTCGATATTTGACCTGCAATGGCCTGCTGCCCGCCGAACCAGAGCACGGCCAGGAGACCCAGTCCGGTGAGGATGCTGAGGCTCGGATGGAACACGGCCGATGTGCGCGCGAGCGCCATGTTACGCTCCAGGTACTCGCGGTTCAATTCGTCGAACTCCGCCTTCTGCGCCTCCTCCTGATTGTACGCGCGCACGATGCGCACACCCGTCAGGTTCTCCTGCACCATGCTCGACAGGACACCGAGATGGTCCTGGATGCGCTCGGCCTTCTGGTGAATGACGCGGCCGAAGTACTTCATGACGAATGGCAGGATCGCGAGCGGCACGAGCGCGATGAGCGTGAGCGACGTGCTGTAGCTCAGCATGAACACGAGCGCCGCGGCCGTGCCGACGATCGTGTTCGTCAGATACATGATCCCCGGCCCGACAGCCTGCCGCACGGCCTGCAGATCATTCGTCGCCCGGCTCATGAGATCGCCGGTGCGCGTGGCGCCGAAAAACGTCGCGTCGAGCCGGATGAGGTGGGCAAAGAATGCGTCGCGCAGATCCGCCTCGATACGCCGGCTGATCGCATTCAGCAGCTGCCGCATGCCGAAGCGGGCGGCGCCCGACAGCAGTGCGGCACCGATGACGAACGCGGCAAAACGCAGGAGCTCCGTGCGCGTCGTTTCGGGAACGTAAAGGGCGTCGATGGCGCGCCCGATCAGCCACGGTACCAGGATGCCGAAACCGTTGGACACGACGATGAGCGCCAGCCCGGCCGTTATCCCGGCCGCGTAGGGGCGTACGTATGGGAGGACACTGCGCAGTTCAGACACGACCGCTAATCAGGACACCGGCGGTACGCCGTGTCGCGTAAGAGTCAATTTATCAGCGCCATTACGCGGAAAAAACCGTTCGTGCAAGACGGCATGTGCGTTGCACTTACAGGTCGCGCGGAACGGCGTCCCGCTGCAACGTAGGATGCGCGGCCGCACGGTTCAAGCTGGTGAATGCCTGGAGGCAGTGATGGCGAAACGGAAACTACGGGCGGCTCTGCTGCTCGCGATGCCGCTGTCGATGATTACAGCTGCGTGTGGCGGCGATGACGCCGATCACCGTACCGCGTTGAGAGACGACGAGCTGGCGCGCGAGCTGGATCTCGCGCTGCAGTCCGATTCAGCCCCGGTCACCTTCCAGGACACGGTGCTGGCGGCAGACCCCGGCCCGGAGCCGGCTCCCGAGCGGATCCCGGACCCCGAGCCGCCGCCGCGCGCAACCGCGCCGCGCCAGCCGGAGCGCACGCCCACGCCGGCACCGCGGCCGGCGCCACGGCGAGAGGAGCCGACGCCGGCACCTGCGCCCCAGCCGCGCGTGGTGACATCGACGGTGCCCATGGGCACGAACATGTCGCTCACGCTGAATGAGACGCTCTCGACCGAGACCAACCGTGTCGGCGATTCGTTCACGGCTACGCTGCAGAGTGCGGTGCGTGATGGTAGCGGCAACGTGCTGATCCCGGCGGGCGCAACGGTGCGCGGCCGGCTGACGGGCGTCAACAAAAGCGGGCACGTCGGCGAGACAGGCGTCCTGAAGCTCGCGTTCGAAGCGGTTTCCTTCGGCGGCCGCAGCTACGCGATGGACGGCACGGTCGTGCGCGCCAATCCGCAGCGCTCGAACCGCACGTCCGCGAGCTCGCAGGTCGGCAAGGCTGCCGCGGGTGCGGCTGCCGGCGCGATCCTCGGCCGCGTCATAGGCAAGGACACGAAGTCGACCGTCAAGGGCGCCATCATCGGCGCTGCCGCTGGCACCGCGATCGCGATGGGGACCGCCGATGTCGACGTGGTCCTGCCGGCAGGGTCGGCGATGGACATTCGTCTCGATTCACCAATCGAGATTCGCAGAACGACGGACTGAATCTGCCAGCGCCCCGAGCGCCGGCGTCGAGAAGAGGGTCGAGCCATCGTGCTTCCGGCCCTCTTCTTTTTTGTCAGGCAGAGGGCAGGGCGATCGAACGGTGATCGTGGGCCGGTTGGAGGTCGGTTGCAGGTCGGTTCGAGGTCGGTTCGAGGGCGGTTGGAGGGCGGTCGGGGCGTGGTGGAGGCGGGCGAGGATATGGGAGGCGATCACAGGGCGGCTGGACGGCGGTTGGAGACGCCACCAGGCCGCGAATCGACCATTCGCCGCTGCTCTTCGCCGCCATTGGAGGATTCACCGCGTCAGGAGCCCTCAACCTTCCCGGGATGCAGCCGCGACTGTGGCCGCTGGAAGGTTGAGGGCAGCGTGCGCCTGGAATCGTCCATTCGCAATGCGAACTCGCGGTGAATGGGCGATTGTGAGTCGCGCTGCGTCGCTCGCCCATGAACCCGGGCGCCGGGACGGGCAGACCTGCCTGCCACCGCCCCCGCCGCTGATGCCCGCCTGCCGCCGCAGGAGCGAGCAGACGACCGCATCGAGGCCTGGCAGCCAGTCCGCCCGTCCGCCCCCGCCGCCACGGCCGTCGTTGCCGCCGCTGCCGCCGCCGCCCCCCTGCCGCCGCCGCAGAGACCGAGCGGACGGTCTCTAGAAGCCGGCAGCCAGTCCGCCGGTTCGTGGATCCGGCACGGCCGTCCAGACGCCGTCGCGTCGAAGGATCGTGGGCGCCGTACCGATGCCTCCGCGCGGCTCGACAGTATGGCCCATGGCCTCCAGCTCGGCGATGACCTCCGCCGTCAGCCCCTCGCGCTCGAAGTAGAGCACATCGGGCAGATGCTGATGATGGATCCGCGGCGTGTGGACGGCGCTGCCGACGTCCATGTCGTGATCGATGATGTTGGAGATGACCTGGAACACGGCGGTAATGATGCGCGGCCCGCCGCGCGCTCCGGTCACGAGCAGGACGCTGCCGTCCGCGTCGAGGACGATGGTGGGCGTCATGGCGGAGAGCATGCGCTTCTCCGGCTGGATGGCGTTCGCTTCGCCCTGCACGAGTCCGAACATGTTCGGTGAGCCGGGCTTTGCGGCGAAGTCGTCCATCTCGTCATTGAGCATGAAACCCGCGCCGCTGACTGTGACGGCTGAGCCGTACAGCTCGTTGATCGTGGTCGTGAGGGCGACGGCATTGCCGGCCGGATCCACGATGGAGAAATGCGTCGTGTTCGCCGGCTCGGGCTGTTCCATGAGACCGGGTCGCACGTCGAGTGAGCGGGTCGCGCGGTCGGTGTCGATCGTTGCGCGCAGGCGGTCGGCGTACTCCTGCGACACGAGCAGCTCGCGCGGGAACTGGACGAATGCCGGGTCACCGAGGAAGTGATTGCGGTCCGCGAACGCGCGCCGCATCGCCTCGCCGGTCAGATGCAGCGCGGATGCGGAGTGCCAGCCCATCTCATCCACGTCATAGCCGTCCATGATGTTCGCCATGATGGCGAGCGTGATCCCTCCCGACGACGCTGGCGGCATGGAGATGATGCGACGACCGCGATACTCGAACTCCACAGGATCGCGCCATTCGGCGCGATAGCGTCGCAGGTCCTCATGCGAGATGATGCCGCCACCGCGTTCCATTTCGGCGACGATGAGGTCGGCTGTCGCGCCGGCGTAGAATCCGGCGGGCCCCTCCTCCGCGATGCGCTCGAGCACGGCGGCGAGATCCGGATTGCTCCAGCGCGATCCCTGCTGCAGCGGCTGACCGCCGGGCAGGAACAGTGCGGCGGAGCCCGTGAAGCGGCCGAGCCGGTCCGCCGCACCACGGACGGACCCTGCCAGCGCGGAATCGACAACGAAGCCGTCGCGGGCCAGTGCGATGGCCGGCGCGAGCAGATCCGTCCACGGCTTCGTGCCGAAGCGGCGGTGCGCCTCCCAGAGACCCATCACGGCGCCCGGCACACCCGACGCGAGATGACCGATGACGGAAGCGTCGGTGAGCTCACCGGCGGCGTCGAGGTACATGTCGCGCGTGGCGGCGAGGGGGGCCTTCTCGCGGAAGTCGAGGGCAGCCGACGTGCCGTCAGCCATGCGCGTCACCATGAAGCCGCCGCCCCCGATGTTGCCCGCCTCGGGATACACGACCGCGAGCGCGAAGGCGGTGGCAACGGCAGCATCGACGGCATTGCCGCCGTTTCGCATGACCTGCACACCCACCTGTGTGGCCAGGGGCGCGTCGGTGGCGACCATCGCGCTCGGCGCGACGGTGGGTGTGACCTGGAGCGGAAACGGCCAGGACCCGGGGACGCTGGCACTGTGGTCCTGCGCCAGCGTGCCGGCCTGCGGCGATGTGGAGCACGCCGCGAGCGCGAGGAACGCGAGGGTGATCAGCTTGCGCATGTCTGAATATCGTCCTCGATGAGTGGAACCGTGGCAGCAGACGAGCCTATAAGAATGGCACCCCGGCAAAGTACGGTCGTGCGCGCGGTCCGCGCCACGGCAGTTTGACGGAGACCGCCGGGAGAATTAGTCTCGCAGGTCCGCGACCGGTGCTGGCGCCGCACTCCTCTCAGCCGGCGGCCGCGTACTGACAATGACGGAGACCACGCCATGAAACGGATCGACAGTCGGGTGATGCGCCGCAGTGTGCGGGCCCTTGCGCTGAGTACGCTCGCGGTCGTGCTCACGGGCATGCGCCCCGCCGTAGCGCCCGCGGATGTGGCGGCCGACAGTGTTCTCGCGGAGATCGAGAGAGCGATCGCCGCCGGTGACCCGGTCACGCTCGACTGGAAGGCCATGGCTGCGCTGAACTACAAGACCGGCGAGATGCCGGAAGCGCTGCGCAAGCTGAACGGAGTCGTGGTGCGGATTCCGGGCTTCATGGTCCCGCTCGAGGACACCGAGACGCGCGTCACGGAGTTTCTGCTCGTGCCGTACTTCGGCGCGTGCATCCACACGCCGCCGCCCCCGCCGAACCAGATGGCCCATGTCCTGATGCAGCGCAACCAGGTCATCGAGGTGAACCTGTGGGATCCGATCTGGATCATCGGCAAACTCACGATCGAGAGCGTGGAGAGTCCGTACGGCATGGTCGGCTTCCAGGTGACCGGCGAGCGCATCCTGCCGTACGACGGCTGACGGCGTTGACGCCATTGTCATCGGTGAACGGCCGGGACGCGCGCGAGAGCATGCGCGTCCCGGCCGTTGTCCTTGAGAACGCCGAGTTCGCCTACGGCGCCGGTCCCGCCGTGCTGCGCGTACCTGAGTTGCGCATCGAGCGCGGCGAGAAGGTGTTCATATTCGGTCCGAGCGGCAGTGGCAAGACGACGCTGCTCGGGCTGCTGGCCGGCGTACTGCGTGCCAACGCCGGTACGGTCCGCGTGCTCGGCATCGATCTGGGCACGCTGTCCAGCCGACGTCGCGACGCGCTTCGTGCTGCCCACATCGGCTACATCTTCCAGATGTTCAATCTCATCCCATATCTGTCAGTGCAGGAGAACATCGTGCTGCCGTGCCGTCTCTCCGCGGAGCGGCGCGTGCGCCTCGGGAATGTTTCCCCCGAACAGGCCGCACGCACGCTCGCCGACGCGCTGCACATCGGCGGCCTGATCGGTGAGCGGGTGACACGGCTGAGTGTGGGACAGCAGCAGCGCGTGGCGGCTGCGCGCGCGCTGATCGGGGCACCGGAGCTGATCGTGGCGGATGAGCCGACCTCGGCGCTCGACTCGGATCGTCGCGAGCAGTTTCTCGAGCTGCTGTTCGAGCGTTGCGCGGCGGCGGATGCGACGCTCGTATTCGTGAGCCACGACCGTCAGCTCGAGCACATGTTCGACCGCGCCGTTTCCCTGGAGGACCTGAACACGGTGGCGCAGCGATGATGTTCCTGCTGACACTCGTGCGGAAGTCACTCGCGAACCGGCTGCTCGCGACGTCGCTCACGCTCGCATCGATCGCCCTGAGCGTCGCGCTCCTGCTCGGCATCGAGAACGTGCGGGCCGGCATGCGGGAAAGCTTCTCCAACACCATCAGCCGCACCGACCTGATCGTCGGCGCGCGCGGCGGCTCACTTCAGCTGCTGCTCTACTCCGTGTTCGGGATCGGATCGCCGACCAACAACGTGAGCTGGGACACGTACGAGCACTTCCGTGACCACCCGGCGGTCGCGTGGACCATCCCGATCTCTCTCGGTGACAGTCATCGCGGCTTTCGCGTCGTCGGGACGGACAGCTCGTTCTACCAGCAGTTCCATTACGGCGGCGGCCGCTCGATCGAGTTTGCGGAGGGTCGCATGCCGCAGACGGATCACGAGGTGGTGCTGGGCGATCAGGTCGCGCGTGAGCTGGAATACACCGTCGGCTCCGATGTCGTCATCACGCACGGCCTCTAC
The DNA here is from genome assembly GCA_035461765.1 of Longimicrobiales bacterium. Classification (GTDB taxonomy): domain Bacteria; phylum Gemmatimonadota; class Gemmatimonadetes; order Longimicrobiales; family RSA9; genus SH-MAG3. The sequence continues at coordinate 29,929 of DATHUY010000037.1, read as the reverse complement.
GGCTCGGGCATCATGGATCACGACGAGCAGCCGTTCCGCGTCGTCGGGATCCTCGAGCGCACGTTCACGCCGGTGGACCGGTCACTCTACGTGACGCTGCAGGGGATCGACGCCGTGCACGAGGGCTTCATGGAGATGCCCGGCGCGGCCGGACCGGGCGGTCCGCCGAGCTTCGCGCCGCCGCCGAACTTCGCCGCGCCCGACTTCTCAGCGGCGGCTGACACGGCGCCAGCGACCTCGGCGGATACAGCGGCAGGCATCGCATCTGCGCCGCCGCTGGCGGATCCGGATGCTCCGGAGCGTGGTGCTGCGGACGCGGCTCACGCGCACAGCGCCGACGCGCCGCCGGAGCAGATCACGGCGTTCTTCCTGGGCGCGCGCACCCGCATCGCGACATTACAGCTGCAGCGCGAGATCAACACGTATGAGGCGGAGGCGACGATGGCGATCCTTCCCGGCGTCGCCCTCGCCGAGATGTGGCGCGGCGTCGGCTATGCGGAGGATGCCCTGCTCGTCGTGACGTTCTTCGTCGTCGCAGTCGGACTGATCGGCATGCTGCTGTCGCTCTACTCATCGCTCGAGGCGCGGCGGCGCGAGATGGCGATCCTGCGTGCGGTCGGTGCGGGTGCACCGCGCATTTTCGCGCTGCTCGTCCTGGAGTCCGGACTGCTCGGTCTCGTCGGCGCGTTGACAGGTGTAGCCCTCATCTACGCGCTGCTGGTGCTGCTGAAGGGATTCATCGAGAGCAACTTCGGGCTGTACCTGCCGATCCAGGCACCGACGCGCACGGCGTACCTCTACCTGGTTGCGGTAATCGCGGCGTCGTTCCTGATCGGGGTCGTGCCGGCGCTCAGGGCCTATCGGAACAGCCTTGCCGACGGGTTGACCGTTCGCATGTAGATGCGCGGCGGGACGCGCAGGTTGGGTGCCCATGCGAGGGGAAGCCGTACAGCGGAGTACCGGGACCCGAGGGCCCCGGTTTGATCGACAGCCGCTAGAAGCCCATTCTCAGGGCGAGCTTCAAAGCGGAGTGGGTCTGGTTGCCACCGCTGAGGTCCTCCTTCTCGTGATAACCCCACGTGCGACCCCACTCCAGCGCTGCGGCCTTGTTGCCTCCGAACCGGTATTCCAGACCCGTGCCGGCCTGGAGCGCGAAGTCGGCGTTCCAGCCGTCCAGGTGCTCCAGGTCGTACGCCACCGTGCCAATGCCGCCCTGCAGATAGAACCCGATGTCGCCGCCGCCTGAGTAGCCGTACCGCCCGCTCGCCATTGCCGTGGCGATGGCGGCTGTGCCGTTCTCCTCGAGAACGCTGGTGTCGAGGTCATAAGTCTCATACTTCGGCCGTGCATAGGAGCCGTCGATGCCGAGCATCAGGCTCTGGCCGACCTGCCGCTGGAGCGTCGCGCCAATGCCGAACGCATTGTCATCGAACACCCATTTGGAATCACTTCCGGGATCGTTCAGACTGGAGACGTTCGTGTACATGATGCCGTAGATGGACACCCAGGTGTCCGGCGGCTGGACACCGAACTGGCGCTGCGCTTGCGCATCACCCGGTGCGAGCGCTGTTCCGGCGGCCGTCACAACGAAGCCGGCAATGAGAACGGACATCCTTCTGGTCATGCTGAATTACCTCTCGAGTTCGTGAAGCGCGCGCAGCGCGCAGGCGGCCATTGCGGCGGCACCGATCGGCAGCGCGCGCTCATCGATATCGAAAGCGGGGTGATGATGTTCCCTCGCCGGCTCGAGCGCGGCCCCCAGCCAGAAGAAACAGCCGGGCGCTTCGCGCGCGAGAATGGCGAAATCCTCTGCGCCCATCATGCGCTCGAACGGCACCACCGCGTCGGCGCCGATCAGGTCGGAGACGGCACCGGTCGTGACGGCAGTCATGGCCGGATCGTTGACCACGGGCGGATAGCCCGCCTTGAGCGACAGATCGAAGCTGCCGCCGAGCGTCTCCACGACGGCCAGCCCCCTGCGCAGTGCATCGCCGAGAACCTCGCGCACATCATCGTTGTAATAGCGTATCGTTCCGCGGAGATCGACCTGTTCGGCGAGCACGTTCTCGGCGAAGCCGCCGCGGATCGTGCCGATGGCGAGCGTGCCTTCATCATGCGGCGACAGGCGTCGGGCGGTGCCCATCTGACATGCGAGAACGGCGTGTGCCGCGAGCACGATGGCGTCGATGCCCTCGTGCGGCCGGCCGGCGTGCGAGCTGCGGCCGTGAACGGTGGCGGCAAAAAGGTCAGAGCCGGCCATGATGGGGCCCGGCGAGATGTAGGCGTGGCCGAGTTTCAGGTGCGCGCCGATGTGCAGGCCGAACACGGCATCGACGCCCTCCATGGCACCGTCTTCGATCATGCGCGTGGCGCCGCTCCTCCCCTCGTCGTCCGACGCCTCTTCGGAGGGCTGGAAAAGCAGGCGGACGGTGCCGTGGAGATCGCCGGCGCGGTACGCTTCGGCCAGAAGCCGTGCGGCGCCGACGAGCATGGCGACGTGAGCGTCATGGCCACACGCGTGCATGACCCCGTCCACCGTCGACCGGTATTCGGCGGTGCCGGCCTCCTGGATCGGCAGCGCGTCCATGTCCGCGCGGAGTGCAACGAGCGGGCGCCCGGCTCCGATCTCGGCGACGACGCCGGTGCGGCCGATGCCGCGACGGACGCGCCAGCCGAGCGCCTCGACCGCGCGGGCCGCGGCCTCCGCCGTACGGGTCTCGCAGAACGCGAGCTCCGGATGGCGGTGCAGGTCCCTCCGCAGATCGATCAGATCGTTCCGGAAGTCGGTCGCACGGTCGAGCAGACTGGTCATGGCGTCGCGTTCGGGGTACCTTACCGCGCCAATCTACCGGGCACGTGAAAGTCGTGGCAAGTTGCGGCAACAATGGAAAATAGACCCTCTCAGGATACCCGTCTCACCGAGCAGCGCAATCCGCGCAGCATGCGCATCGATCAGCTGTCGACGCAGGATATCGTCGATCTGATCAGTGCGGAGGACCGGATGGTCGCGGAAGCAGTGCAGGAGGAGCGCGAGGAGATCGCGCACGCGATCGATATCGTCGTGGATTGCTTCCAGCGCGGCGGTCGGCTCTTCTACGTCGGTGCAGGCACGTCCGGTCGTCTGGGCGTGCTCGATGCATCGGAAATGCCTCCGACATATGGCACCGATCCGCTCATGGTGCAGGGGCTGATTGCGGGCGGATACGAAGCGCTCGTGCGCGCGCAGGAGGGCGCGGAGGACCATCCGGAGGATGGCGCCCGCGACATCGCACAGCGCGGCGTCGGGCCGGATGACTTCGTGCTCGGCATCGCCAGCTCCGGCACCACTCCCTACGTGCACGGCGCCCTCGCCCGGGCACGCGAGATGGGCGCGCGCACCGGCTTCCTGCTCTGCACCTATCCGTCACAGGAGCTCACCGATACACACGACGTGGTGATCGCGCCGCTGGTCGGACCCGAGGTGATCACGGGCTCGACACGGATGAAGGCCGGCACCGCGACGAAGATGGTGCTCAACACCATTACCACCGCGTCGATGGTCAGGCTGGGCAAGGTTTACGGCAACCTGATGGTCGATCTCCAGGTCACGTGCGAGAAGCTGCGCGATCGCGGCGAGCGCATCCTCATGGAGACAATCGGCGTGGACCGCGCGACAGCCACCGCACTGCTCGAGAAGTCGGGCGGCCATGTGAAGACGGCGATCGTGATGGGGCGTCTGGATATCGACGCCGAAACGGCGCGCGCACGTCTGGAGGCGCAGGGCGGACTCATCGGGCGGCTCATCCCCGATCTGGGAGCGCTGTAGTGCTCGTCATCGGGCTGATGTCGGGAACATCGCTGGATGGCATCGATGCGGCGCTCGTCGAGATCGAAGGCGCGATCGACGCTCCGACGTGGCAGCTGCGCGCATTCCTGGATGTGCCGTACACGGCTGCACAGCGCACCGCGATCCATGATGGCATCGTCGACGGCAGTGCAGCACTCCTGTGCCGGCTGAATACCGACCTGGGCGAATGGTTCTCCGCGGCTGCCCTTCGCCTCCTCGAGGACGCGGGTGTGGCGGCGGAATCGATCGCCGTCATCGGCTCGCACGGACAGACGGTATGGCACGAGCCGCCGCGCGAGGGCCGGCGCGGCGCCACACTTCAGCTGGGATGTGCGGCGACGCTCGCCGAGCGCACCGGCATCGGCGTGGTCAGTGATTTCCGGTCGCGCGACATGGCCGCGGGCGGCGAGGGTGCACCGCTGGTGCCGTGGGTCGATCGTCTGCTGTTCTCGCATCCGGTCCGCAGCCGTGTGCTGCAGAACATCGGCGGCATGGGCAACCTCACGTGGCTGCCTCCGCGCGGATCGACGGAGCCGATCCTCGCGTTTGACACAGGGCCCGGCAACGCACTGATCGACGCCGCTGTCGAGCTGGCCTCATCAGGTACGCACACGTTCGACCGGGACGGCCAGTGGGCGGCAGCGGGCACTCCCGACGAGTCGCTCGTGGAAGAGCTGCTGGCGCATCCGTTCCTCGAGCGCACCCCGCCGAAGTCCACGGGCAGGGAAGTGTTCGGCCGTCCATTCGTGCAGCGCCTCGCGGAGCGCGTAGCCCCGCAGAGCCGGACGGAGTGGGCGTCCTTCATCTGCACGCTCACGGAAATGTCGGCGCGCAGCATTGCGGGCGCCATCGAGCGCTGGGCACTGCCGCGCGGCGTCGATGAGGTCATCATCACGGGCGGCGGCGCACTGAACGCCGAGCTCGTGAGTCGCATCCGCCAGCGGCTGCCCGGCGTGGACGTCACGGCCGGCGCTGACGCGCTGGGTATCGATCCGGCGGCAAAGGAAGCCCTCGCGTTCGCTGCACTTGCGTGGGCACACCTCCAGGGCGCGACGGGTAATGTGCCTGAGGCGACGGGCGCGAGCGGTCCGCGCGTGCTCGGCAGCTATACTCCTGGACGCGGTGGCGCGTGAGCCGCCACGTCATCCTGAATAATGAGCTGACAGATTGATGAAGCGAAGTCTCGGTGCTGCGATTCTGATGGCCGTACTCCTCGGTGCCTGCGCCACGGGCGGCGCGCGCGAGCCTGTGGACCCCAACCTGGATGAAACCCGCTGGCGCGGCGATGCGCGGCTCTACCGCATGCTGATCCCCTATCCGATCACGGACGCACAGCAGGACTCCGTGCAGGCTTACGCACGGCTGCATGGTACAGCCACGAACTATCTGCTCGCGGAAGCGGCGGAGGACGTGAATGCGCCGGTGGTCGTGCGGGTGAACGCGCTTTTCCTTCTGGCGCAGCGACGCGCGGACACACACGTGCGGGTGTTCCGCAACGCGCTCGATGCGGAGGATGTCCGTATACGTGCTACCGCAGTGTCGGCGATGCGGCAGTTCGCCACGACGCATCCGCGCGAGGCAGCAGGCGTCGCACGCATGGCGCTCGCCGACTCTGCGCCGGAGGTACAGGCCCAGGCGCTGCAGGTGCTCGGTGACGGCGACATCGAGCTGCTGCGCTCGTACATGCCGCGGGCCGCCAATGCGGAGCTGCGCGCGATCGCCGAGGATCTGGTGCAGCTGGCGGAGCAGCGCGGCGCGCCGCTGGATGTGGATTCGGCGACGGGCGTGATCGTGCGCGAGACGACTGACGGCTTCCGCATCACGTTCACCCCGGAGCGATACTGGCCGCAGTGGAATGCGGGTTTCGGGACCGTACGTATCGAGAAGGACGGCACCGTGCTGCAGACGCTCGAGCGCATCGAGGCCGTCGGGGGCGTGATTCCCGTCTTTCTCTCGCCGGACTCGCGGCATGTGGTGTTCGAGCGGGACCGCACGATCGTCGTGCGCGCGCTGGCTGATGGAGCCGAACGCGTAGCCGGCGACGGTATCGCGCCGCGGCCGCGCCCGTTCACCGATGGGTTCGTGTTCCTGCGCGAGCGGCCCGGCTCCGCAGAGCGGCAGCGCCAGGACACGCGGCTGACGTACGACATATTCGGTGCCCCGTTCGATCCGCCCGGCGCGATCGAGCCCAGGCTTCTGGGAAGCACGACTGCAACCGTGAGCTTCGGCAGCAACGGTGCCTATTCGCCGGTGCGCTGGATGAAGGTCGAGGAGCGCTCCGGCAGCTTCTATCTGACTGCTTCGAACATGGAGACCGTCTCGCTGCCCGACCCGTTCGGCTGAGGCCAATGGCGCGCAAACGCACCAGCCGCAGTGCCGCGCCGACGCGCCAGGCCAGACGCGCCGCGCGCGCGCGCCAGAAGTTGGCGTCGACCGCGAGCCGTCCGCGATCCCGGGTCGAGCACAGTATCCGCCGCCTCGTGCGGCGGCGGCCGCTGCTGATCGCGTGTGCGCTCGTGGGCCTGCACATCGTGCTCGCGCTCATCACGTTCGCGCCGCAGCCGCACACCGGCGGCGACAACGCGGCGTACATCACGCTCGCACAGTCACTGCTTCAGAACGGCACCTACACGGAGCTGTGGGATCCGGCGCTGCCGCCGCACACGAAGTATCCGCCCGCATTCCCGGCCATACTCGCAATCGCTATCGCGCTCGGTCTGAAGCCCTGGGTGCAGCTCAAGCTGGTTGTGATCGCGCTCTCTGCTGCTGCTGTCGCATTCAGCTTCCTCTGGATCCGCGCCCGCCGCCGGGCGGTGCTCGCGCTCGGCATCGGCGTCGCGCTCGCCGTCGCTCCGGGTGTGCTGCAGGAAGGCCGCTGGATCCTTTCCGACGTTCCGTTCTGGGCGTTCACCATGATTGCCCTCTGGGCGCTGGAGCGCCTCCGTCCGGACGACTGGAAGCGGTTCGCAATCGCCGCTGCTGCCGTCGCGATCGCGTACTTCACGCGCTCGGCGGGGCTGCCGCTGCTGCTGGCTGCGCTCGCCTGGCTCGCATGGCGCAGGCACTGGAAACAGCTCGCCGTTCTGCTCGTGATAGTCGGGGTGCCGGCACTGCTGTGGTGGCTGCGCGCGCGTACCTACGGCCCGGCGGGCTACGTGTCGGAGTTCTGGCTGATCAATCCGTACGATCCCGGGCTCGGCCGCATCGGCGCAGGCGACCTGTTGCGTCGCATCGTGCAGAACGACTGGAAGTACATGTCGGTCCATCTGCCGATCCTCCTGACGGGAGGGACGGCGGCCGCAGTCATACTGTTCAGTGTAGCCACGTTCCTGCTCGCGCTGGCGGGGTGGGCACGGCGCATACGGGCACCGCGCGCGGCGGACCTCTTCCTGCCGCTCTATATCGGACTCATCTTCGTGTGGCCGGACGTGTGGTCCGGTGAGCGGTTCCTGCTGCCGGTTCTGCCGCTGATCCTGTACTACGCGGCCGACATGCTTCTCGTGGCGATGCGTCGTGTCGCGCCCGGTTATGCGTTTGCGACGGGCGCGGCGGCGCTCGCGCTGCTGCTGGCCATGGCGCTGCCCGGTATCGCGGAGGCGACGCGCACCGGCCGCGCCTGCACGGACCTGTACCGAGCCGGTGACCGATACCCGTGTGTCGGCCCCGTATGGGACGATTTCTTCGAGCTGGCGGAGCTTGCGCCGCAGATGCTTCCCGACGATGCCGTCGTGCTGTCGCGCAAGCCGCGGCTCTTCTACGCGCTGGCGGGCACCCGCAGCAGCATCTATCCGTTCACCGAGGATCCGGCTGCGTTCTTCGCCACAGCCGACTCGGTGGGGGCGCGCTACGTGATCTTCGATCAGCTGGGTGGCACGGCAGACGCCTATCTGCGACCGGCGCTGCTGAGCAAGCCACAGGCGTTCTGCATCATGCGCGTGACGCCGGCGACGGGCACGGTCCTCTTCGGCATCCGCCCCGATCACGCAGCGCTACCGCCCGCCGGCGCGGCCGCCTACGCGCCGTCGTTCTCGTTCTGCGATGAGAGCTACTGGCGCAGCCCCGCCGCAATGCAGAACCTGGGGGGCAGCTGACGCTGCGGCATGGTGCTTGACGTGCCCTGAGGCCGAGACGGCCGGGCGAGCGAGCGCTCCACCGTCGACAGTCGACACCGGAGTGCGCGAGCCGCTTCAGATTCTGGCAGCGCGCGGCCGGATCAACGACGCAACCAGTCCCGTGGAGGGTCCGCCATGAAAGCCGTGTCCGACAACGTTCGCTTCAATGCCACGACGCGAGCGCTGTCGCTCGGAGCCGTCACCGCACTGCTTCTCACGAGTGCCTGTGCCACCGTGCCGACGGGGGCCACGCCTGACGTCGACATTCCGGTGCCCGGCACGGAGGAAGCGCGGCGCACGCCTGAGCTGCCTCCGATTCCCGCCGTGGACGGGTCGCTCAGCCTGGAGGTCGGCTATCCGCCCGAAGGGTCCACCATCGCGGCGAGCGATTCCAACTTCATCTTCGGCTCTACCGGCTCCGGTCGCGCGCAGCTCACGATCAACGGCCAGGCAGTCCAGGTCGCGCCCAACGGCGGATTCCTCGCGTTCATCCCCGTACCTGCGGATGGCGTGTATCGGCTGAACGCCACCAGGGACGCCCAGACGGCGACGTTCGAGCGGCGCGTCAATGTGCCGGGCGCTGCCGATGGGCCCGCGCCCGGCATCACCGGCGTCTATCCGTCCGGGTCGCTCGCCGTGGAACGCGGTGAGGTGATCGAGATCGGGTTCCGTGCGCCGCCGGGCGCCCGCGCATTCGTGGTGCTGCCGGACGGACGGCGGGTGCAACTGACGGAGCAGGGCGGGATGACCATGGCTGCACCGGGCGATGAATTCCGCGCCGATCTGACGACGCAGCAGCGGGCGGCCGCCAGCGTACGATACGCGGGACTCGTGAGAGTCGAGGGCGCGATCGTCACTCCGGACACCGCCGTCGCCCGTCCGGTAATCGGCTCGCTGCAAGCCGGCGCACGGCTGCCGGTGGACAGCGCCGAGGGAGATCGGCCGCTCGGCACGCCGGCAGGGGATCGCGCCGTGGGTCCCGAGGCGCGAGCTGCAGTCCCGGCCGAGGGCGCGATCCTCGAGCTGATTGCCGGCACGGATACGATACGTCAGCCGCTGCGGCTCAACGTTGGCGTGCTGGAGACGGGCATGCCGCGTGTCGGCATCGTCACCGCTCCAGCGAATGCACCTTCGGACTGGAGCGTGCGCGGTCGCGTCGATACTTCCGGTCCGTTCCATTTCTTCTGGCCGGCAGGCACGCACCTGGTCATCACCGGCCAGCGCGGCGGCATGTATCGCGTGCGCCTCACGGATGACCGGGTTGCGTGGGTGCCGGCCGGGGACGTGCGTGTCCTGCCGCCAGGCGCAACGTATCCGGGCGGCGCCGTCGCTGCCGTGCGGTTCTCGCCGGAACCCCGGCACGTGGACCTGCGCATCCCGGTACCGGCCAGGCTGCCGTTCCAGGTAGTCGAGGACGGCGATGGCATGCACATCGACGTGTTCGGTGCCGTGTCGCGCATCAACTTCTTCCAGTACGGGCGTCTCGATCCGCTGATCGAGGGCGCGGCCTGGAGTCAGCCGGCGGAGGATGTGCTGCGCGTCAGCGTGCACCTGTCCGAACCGGTGTGGGGCTACGACACGTTCTTCGATGCAGGCGGCGCCCTGGTGCTTCGCATCCGGCGGCCGCCCGTCATCGATCCCGCGGCACCGCTCCGGGGGATGTACATCGCTGTCGATCCGGGGCATGGCGGTGAAGACCGGTCCACGCGCGGGCCGACGGACCTGCGCGAGGCGGATGCGAATCTCTACATTGCTCTGCAGTTGCGCGATCTGTTGCAGGAGGCGGGTGCGCGTGTCCTCATGACGCGCACGACGGACACGACGGTGCCGCTGGGCGATCGCCCGCGGATTGCGGCCGACTCGGGCGTGCACGTACTGCTGTCCGTTCACAACAACGCATTTCCCGACGGCGTGAACCCCTGGACGAACAACGGCACGAGCACGTACTACTACCATCCGCATTCGCTGCAACTGGCGCGGCTGCTCCAGCGTGAGCTGCTCGAGGAGCTGGGTCTGCGCGACATCGGTTTCGGCCGTGCCGATCTCGCGCTGGCGCGCCCGACATGGATGCCCGCCGTGCTCACCGAGACCGCGTTCATGATGATACCCGAGCAGGAAGCGGCGTTGCGTGACCCGGCAGTGCAGCGCCGGATCGCGGCAGCGCACGTGCGCGCGCTCGAGGCGTTCCTCCGCTCACGCGCGCAGAACTGACGCGCATGGACGTGCGCACGGTCGTGGCGAAGCGGCTGGCCATTGCGGGTGCGGCGATCGTCGCACTCGCGGGCACGCCATCCGTGCTCGATGCGCAGCTCGCCGCGGACGCGTCCTGGCGCACCCTGTCATCCTCCCACTTTCGTGTCACGTACGAGGCCGGTCTCGAGCCGCTGGCGCGGCACGCCGCGGCGAGTGCGGAGCGCGCGCACGCGGCGCTGACCGCACTCGTTGCGGACGCGCCGCGCGGAGTCATCGACATCGTCGTTGCCGACAACGTCGACCAGAGCAACGGCTACGCGACGCCGTTCCCATCCAACCGCATCGTCGTCTATGCGAAGCCGCCGGTCGATCTGTTCGAGCTGCAGTACACCCGGGACTGGATCGAGCTGGTCGTCACGCATGAGCTCGCCCACATCTTCCACCTGGACGTCACGAGCGGTTTCGGACGGCTGATCCGGACGATATTCGGGCGCGCGCCGCTCCCGTGGCCGGTGTTCCCCGCCGTGGGTGTCCCCGCCTGGAACGTCGAGGGGCTCGCCGTAGCGGTCGAGTCGGCCGTGACCGGACTGGGCCGCGTGCATGGCAGCTACAACGAGATGATCGTTCGTACCGCCGCGCTGGCGGGGCGGATGGACGAGTACGACCGGCTCGGGTCCACCTCGGCACGCTGGCCGGGCGGCGCGCGCGTATACGTTTATGGCTCGCTGTTCATGGACTACGTGGCGCGCAGATACGGCGCGGATGCCGCCGCGCGCGTCGTGCGGGCCACAGCGGGCGCAGTGATCCCCCCGTCGCTGTGGTTCGGCCGTGTCGGCAGCAATGCCCTCGGCATCACGTTCCGCGATGCGTATCGTGACTGGGAGGATGAGGTGATGGCAAGAAGCGATTCCATCGCCGCCGTTCTCAGTGCGCAGGGACTGACTGCAGGGACCGCACTGACCGGGCATCGTGCCGTCGCCCTCCATCCCCGGTTCTCGCCCGACGGCAGCCGCATCGCCTATAGCGCGCACGACTGGCGCACGCCTCCGCGCATCCGCGTGATCGATGCCGGCAGTGGCGCGGAATCCCTGTCGGAGCGGCTCAACCAGCCGGCGTCCGCTGCGTGGCTCACGGGTGATCGTCTCGTTACGTCCGAGATCGACTTCATCGACCGGTTCCGCGTGTTCGGCGACCTTCGCATCATCGGCGGAAGCGAACGCCGCATCACGAACGGCGCGCGGCTCCAGGATGTCGACGTATCACGTGCGGGGCGGGTCGTGGCAGTGCAGAACGACGGTGGCACGAACCGGGTCGTCTTCGTGGACACGGCAGACGGCGACGTGCTTCCGCTCACCGCCTACGACCCCGATACGCACTGGGGCCTGCCGCGCTTCGATCCCGCCGGTGGGCGCATCGCGGTGGCACGCTGGAGCACGGGCGGCGTCTACGACATCGTCGTACTCGACACGGCCGGAGTCGCGCTGACCATCACCGATGGTTTCGGCATCAATGCCGGCCCGGCCTGGTCGCCGGACGGTCGCTGGATCCTGTTCTCGTCAGATCGTACGGGCATCGCCAACCTCTACGCGGCCGATGTTGCGCGTCTAACGCGCGACGCTGCGGCTGGAACTCGAACGCCGCCGGTGCTGCGCCAGGTGACGAACGTTCTGACCGGCGCGTTCCATCCGGATGTATCGCCCGACGGCCGCTGGATCGCGTACGCGGCCTATACCGATGATGGGTTCCGCATCGAGCGGATGCCGTTCGATACCGCACGGTGGCGCACACCGTCGCCCACAGGCCTGACGCACACCCTCGCGCCGCGTCCGGAGTATGCACCGGACAACGTGATCGGCGACTCGGCGGCCATCGCCTTTCAGAACGCCGACACGATGGCGGGCGAGCCGCGTGACTACAGCGCGCTGCGTTCTCTCCGTCCACAGTTCTGGCTCCCGGTCCTGGAGACCGGTGCGGTGGAGGATGCGACCTTCATCGGGTTCTGGCTCTACGGGCAGGATCTCATCAATCGACACTCCTGGCAGGCGTCGCTCGCCGTCGCACCGGGTGATGGGCGCAACCAGGGCTGGCTGAGCTACACGTTCCGCGGCCTGCACACGATCGCCGGCATCGGTCTGCACCCGACCCTGAGCGCGATCCTCGAACGCGACTGGGATGAGTATGTCCCGCGCACGGAGCCCGGCGAGCCCTATATCGATGAACGCGAAGATGTCGCCGCGCTCCTGCTCGATCTCACCCGCGCACGCTGGCGGTCGACCTCCGGGGCCGGCATCGCCGGCGAGCGGCTGCGGCGTTCGCGCTATCTCTTCGATGCCCCCGACGGCCTGGAACTCGTGGATCCGGACGACGACATGTGGGGTGTGCGCGCCGCCGCGTTCACGGCTCGCTATGTCACGCCGCCGCTCTCCATCAGCCGGGAGGACGGGTACACACTCCAGGTGGCCGCCCGCCGTCGATGGGAGAGCGACATCAGGACCCGTGACACAGATCAGGGGACGATCACCTACGACGCGTCATATCGCGAGCTCACGTCCTGGAATGCCGGCTATCTCGCTCTGCCACTGCCGGGCTTCGCTCGCCACGTCATCGCGGCGCGCGTGAGCGGTCTGCTGCGCGACGGTCCCGGCGCGTCGATCAGCCGGATCGGCGGCGCCGGCGGCACCCGCATCGCCGTGCCCGGCACCACCTGGGATTTCGGCGGATCCTCCGGTCTGCTGCCCATCCGCGGCTTCGCGCGCGGCGTGCGTGTCGGCAGTAATGCCTGGACGGCGTCGCTCGAGTACCGACTGCCTGTCGCGCTCATCGATGCGCCGCTCCGCCCGTTCTTCTTCGACCGCATCAGCGCGTCCGCCTTTGCCGATGCCGGCCACGCCTGGTGCAGCGACCGGCTGGCGGCGCGCTTCAGCGCGTGCACGTCCACATCCGCAACGGATTCACCCCTCCTGGCCGCAGGTGCGGAGATGACCGCACTCATCGGCATCCTCGGCCTCAACCTGCCGGTGCGCGCCGGGGTCGGTTTCCCGCTGCGCGGCAGCGATTCCTCGCCGCGATTCCATATCATGAGCGGGCCGTCCTTCTGAGCACTGTCGATCCCGCCATTCCACTTTCCCCTGCGCGCCGCGAAGGCACGCACAACCTCGCGTCGCCAGGACGGCACGCTTCTTTAATGAATGATGGGCGGTGTTCTCATTCCTCTGGACAAGGAGCGGATCATGGGCGGCAAGCGTCCCGATCAGCACAACATCGCCCCCGACGAGGCCGGCGCGACCGATTACAAGAATCTCCCCAACGAGCCGCGCGATCTGAAGGCACAGAAAAACAAGCCTAAGGCGAAGGATCTGCCATGGTCCGATCAGCACGTGCCACGTCCCGATGACTCGACCGGCAGCACGGAAGAGCAGCGCTCGAATGAAGACAGTCACTCGAAGGACTGACGCGGCCTGATCCCGGGTGTGCGGAACTGAATCCGCGCACCCGTCTCCGCGCCCCGCTTGTTCCCGCCCGCCCGGACCAACCAACCGCGCTCAGCCTCCAGCCTCAGCTCGCCACTGGCCCGTCGAACGACCGGGAGCGGTGGTGGAAAACGCGTGGATAAGCGGTGGATAACGCGTGGACATCTGCGAAAAATCGCGGAGCAAAGCGGCTGTGCCGGGGTATCCACAGCAGTGGATAACCGACCCCCTTGACCCCCATATCTGGGGGTTGTATCGTAGACGCCCCACGACATATTGGGTGTCCGCCGGTGATGTTCCTACGGGAACTGGCGTTGTTCCTTTGGTACCACGAGTTATCGCGACGACCCTGCGCGGGCCGGCCTTTCCATGTTCTTAGCTGCTTCGAAGGAGACTCCATGAGCGCACACCCTCCGCATGCCGCTGCGCCGGCCGACGTACTGCCGGACGACCTGCCTGCCGCCGACCTGTCGGACAACGCGCGCATTGTGCTCGCGCGGCGGTACCTGAAGAAGGACGACAAGGGTCGTCCGATCGAGGAGCCGGAGCAGATGTTCTGGCGGGTGGCGCGGGTGATCGCGGAGGAGGACCGGAAATACGGCGCGAGCGCGGGTGCGGTGGAGACGCTGGCGCGGGAATTCTACCGGTTGATGACGCGGCGCCTCTTCGAGCCGAACTCGCCGACGCTGATGAACGCGGGCCGTCCGCTGGGGCAGTTGTCCGCGTGCTTCGTGCTGCCGGTCGAAGATGCGCTGTCGAACGGGAAGAACGGGATCTATGACACGCTCCGGTCGATGGCACTGGTGCATCAGTCGGGTGGTGGGACGGGCTTTGCCTTCAGCCGTCTGCGTCCGACGAACGACGTGGTGAAGTCGACGATGGGCGTGGCGAGCGGGCCTGTGTCGTTCATGCGTCTGTACGATGCATCCACGGAAGTGGTGAAGCAGGGCGGGACACGGCGCGGCGCGAACATGGGCATTCTGCGCGTCGACCATCCTGACATCCGCGAGTTCGTTACGTGCAAGCTGGACGTATCACAGATCACGAACTTCAATATCTCGGTCGCCGTCACCGATGCGTTCATGGAGGCGGTGAAGTCGGGTACGACGTACGACCTGATCAGCCCGCGGAGCGGCGAGGTGATCGGGCAGGAGAACGCGCAGGAAATCTTCGACCTGATCGTTCATGGGGCGTGGGCGACGGGTGAGCCGGGCGTGTTCTTCGTGGACAGGGCCAATCAGTACAACCCCGTGCCGCATCTGGGCAGCTATGAGGCGACGAACCCGTGCGGTGAGCAGCCGCTGCTGCCGTATGACGTGTGCAATCTGGGCTCGGTGAACCTGGGCATGTTCGTGCGCAGCGATGTGCCGGAGAACGCGCCGTGGCAGGATCGTGTGCACTGGGACGATCTGCGGCAGGTGGTGCACCTGGCGGTGCATTTCCTGGACAACGTCATCGACGCGAACAACTACCCGCTGCCGGAGATCACGGACCTGGCAGAGCGTATCCGGCGCATCGGTCTGGGCGTGATGGGCTACGCGGACCTGCTGGTGCGTGTGGGCGTGCAGTACAACAGCGAGGAGGGCATCGAGGTTGCGCGCGAGCTGATGCGCTTCGTCGACGAAGAGAGCAAGCGTGCAAGCGAGCGGCTGGCGGAGTCGCGCGGCGTGTTCCCCGAGTGGGAGCGGAGCATCTGGGGTCCGGACGAGACGGCTGCGCGCGGCCCTGACGGCGAGCGCGTCCGGCCGATGCGGCGGCTGCGCAACTGCAATGTGAACACGGTTGCTCCGACCGGCACGATCTCGATCTTCGCGGACTGCTCGGGCGGCATCGAACCGTTGTTTGCGGTTGCGTTCATGCGCAACCAGGCGGGGGCCATGATGCCGGACGTGAACCGTGACTTCGTGGCGATGGCGAAGAAGCAGGGGTGGTACTCCGAGGATCTGATGAAGCGGATCGCGGAGGAAGGCCACATCCATTTCGAGGAAGTGCCGAAGGAAGTGCAGCGCGTGTTCGTGACGGCGCACGACATCACGCCGGAGTGGCATATCCTGACCCAGGCGGCGTATCAGGAGTTCGTGGACAGTGCGATCTCGAAGACGTGCAACTTCCCGCGCGAGGCGAACGAGGAGCAGGTGCGCCAGATCTATCTGATGGCGTATGACCTGAACTGCAAGGGCGTGACGGTCTATCGGGATGCGTCGCGGCCGCAGCAGGTGCTGTCGACGGGGAAGACGACGAAGGAAGGGAGCAGCGCCTCGGCCGGCACCTCGGCCGTGACCGACCTCGAAGCACAGCTGGCTGATGCGCGCGAGCGGCTGCATCGCTACGAGCATCGCATCGAAGAGATGCGGCTGCAGCTGGAGGATGCCGAGGCGCGGCTCCAGACCCGCAGGCACAAGCGCACGCGGCCAGCCGCCCTGAAGGGTTCGACCCGGCGCATGCCATCGCCGCTCGGTGACCTGTACGTGACAGTGAACGAGGACGAGGGCGGCAAGCCGTTCGAGGTGTTTGCGACGCTCGGCAAGGCCGGCGGCGCGGCCATGGCGGACGTCGAAGGCATTGGCCGGCTGATCTCGCTCGCACTGCGCAGCGGCGTGCCAATGGCGGACGTGATTCAGCAGCTGCGCGGCATTGCATGCGATCGTGCGGTCGGACTCGGACCGAACAAGGTGCTGTCCGTGCCGGACGGCATCGCGCAGGCGCTCGCGCAGCACATGCAGGACAAGCTGGGCGTGCAGCAGGAGCTTCTGCCGATGACGGGTGCGCAGCCGGTCGAGGCCGCGCTGCCGACTCCGGCAGCGGGATCAGCGCAGCCGCAGGCGAAGCTCGACTTCGGGTACGATCCGGGCGAGACGTTCATCGGGACATGTCCCGAGTGCTCCTCCGGTCTGCAGTTCATGGAGGGCTGCGTGAAGTGCCTCGCCTGCGGATACAGCGAGTGCGGTTGACCGGGCGCTGACGTCGTCGACATCGACCGGCGACGCGGCCGGCCGGGCTCACGGCGATGACGACGCAGCGTGCGGTGCAGTCGGGTACGTGATGCCGGCGTACCCCCCGGAACGGAGGAGGCAGTCGTGAGGGCGCGGCTGCCTCTTCCCGTCATGTGCGACCGGCACGCCAGCCGTTATCGCTCTTCAGCCCAGAGGTGTGGTCATGAGCCGTCCTGAAGGTCCGATCGTGGTGATCGGTGCCGGTGCGGCGGGACTCATGGCGGCGATCTTCGCCGCGACGTCCGAGCGCCGCGTGGTGCTGCTCGAACGTACGCGCGATGGCGGGCGGAAGATCATCATCAGCGGCGGCGGCCGCTGCAACGTTCTGCCGTCACGACTCTCACCCAGGCAGTTCACGACGGCGTCGTCTCCGAACACGATGCGCAACATGCTCCTGTCGTGGCCGCTGCCATCACAGCAGCGTTTCTTCGAGCATGATCTGCGCGTGCCGCTCGTGCTGGAGCAGGCGTCGGGCAAGCTGTTCCCCGCATCGAACCGGGCCAGGGATGTGCGCGATGCCCTCGTGGGCGAGGCCCGGCGACGGGGTGTCGACATCCGCTTCGACAGCATCGTGCGCGACATCGCGACGACCGGACTTCACCAGTGGCGCATCGTGATGGAAGACGGTGCGCTGGTCCAGGCGACATCCGTCATCGTGGCCACGGGCGGCCTGTCCGTGCCCGCCACGGGAAGCGACGGTGCGGGGCTGCGCATACTGGAGCGGCTCGGCCATTCCATCCACGAGACGTATCCTGCACTGACACCGTTGACCTCCGAGCCGCCCCGACACGCCGCGCTGGCGGGTGTCTCGCTCAACGTGACGCTGAGTGCCCGGCAGGCGAAGGGGGTGTTCGAGACGGAGGGCGGTTTTCTGTTCACGCATCGCGGCTACAGCGGACCGGCGGTGCTGGACATCTCCCATATTGCCGTCCGTTCACGCCTCGCCGGCCAGCCGCGTCAGATCCTCGTACAGTGGACGGAGCTGAACGCGGATGCGTGGGACGCACTGCTGCGTGAGGGCGGTGCCGGCCAGATCGGGACGCTGGTGCGGCGACACCTTCCGGTACGTCTGGCGGACGTGCTGATCAACGAAGCCGGTGTCGATTCGCAGCGCACGCTTGCGGAGCTGCGCAAGGAGGAGCGTTCGAGCCTGGTTACCACGCTTGCCCGGTATCCGCTCCCCTGGACCGGCGATGAGGGCTATCGCAAGGCGGAAGTCACCGGCGGTGGCGTGGCCCTCGGTGAGCTCGACCCGCGCACGCTGGAGTCACGGAAGCATCACGGGCTGTTCGTGTGCGGCGAAGCGCTGGACGCGTTCGGCCCGATCGGCGGTTACAACTTTGCGTGGGCCTGGGCGACCGGCCGGCTGGCGGGACTCGGTGCCGCGCGCGGCACGACACCGGATCCCGATTGACCGCTCCACCGCGCCCGCTCGCCGCCCTGGGACGAAGAAGCGTTCGACTGGCAGGTCCGCTCAGAACCGCGCCGGTGCGTTCGCGGCCGCGGCCACGGCACTGCGGATGAACTCGCGGATGTGCTGATTGGACGCCGCGAGGTCCTCCTGGCGCAGATACATCATGTGGCCGCTGCGGTATGCCTGGAAGCGCATGCGATCGCGCAGCCGGCCCGCAGGATCCATGTTCCACATCGTGTACTTGGCACCGAAGTAATCCGTCCCGCCGTCGAAGTAGCCTGACTGTACGAAGAGGTGCAGGAACGGATTCTCCGCCATGGCGGAGCGCAGATTCTCCCCCGTGTTGTCACCCGACCGGTTCCATGGATTGACGGGTCCGAACATCCAGTACTGGAGGTCGGTGTCGTAGCCGAGCACGTCGCGCACGTAATGGTTGATGGCCGGCGTGAATGCGTGGTTCCAGGCGGTCAGAGCTGGATCATAGTCGTAGCGCTCGCCCGCATCGGCGCGATCCACGCCACGGTAACGCGAATCGAGCCGGCCCACGGTCAGACCGCGATCTCGCAGCAGCTCCTTCCAGAAGAATCCTGTCGGTACCGCGAGGCTGTGATTCAGCACGGCGCGTTCGGAGAGCCCGGAATAGCGGGCGACGCGCTGAGCGAGCTCACTGCGACGTGCCGGGTCGAGCGAGCCGCCGCGCGCGAGCGCGGGCATCAGCTCGTTGATGGTGAACTGCTCGACCTCCGGCAACAGCTCCTCGAGGTCACGCGCCTGCAGCTCCGGCGCGAGCGCACGATGATACCACGCCGTCGCGGCGTAGTAGGGCAGGGTGAGCGCATCGCCGACCGGTCCTTCCCGGGAAACTCCGAGCACCGTCGGCGACACCAGCACTACGCCGTTCAGATACATCCAGTGCGAGCCCTGCAGACGTTCCGCCAGCCCCGACACCCGGTTGGTGCCGTAGCTCTCACCGATCAGGAACTTCGGCGATGTCCAGCGCTCGTGGCGCGACACGAACATGTCGATCCAGCGCGCCAGGTACTCAATATCCTCGTTCACGCCGAAGAACTGGTTCCGGTTCGCATCGCCCACGATCCGCGAAAAGCCCGTGTTCACCGGATCGACATACACGATGTCCGCGACATCGAGGATGCTGTGCGGGTTCTCGCGTACACCGTACGGCTGCACGGGGTAGCCTTCGGGGTCGATATTCAGGAACCGTGGCCCCGTGTAGCCGATGTGCATCCACACCGATGCGGAGCCCGGCCCGCCGTTGAACGAGATCACGAGCGGGCGCTGCGTGCCGTCCCGCACATCGCTGCGCTGGTAGTACACGTAGAACAGCGATGCAATGGGTTCGCCGGCGGCGTCGAACACCGGCTGGTGTCCAGCGCTTGCGCGGTAGGGCACGCGCTGGCCGTTGATGGTCACCGAGTGCTCCGATGTCACCACGGTGTCCAGCGGCGCAGTGAGATTCTGCGCCGGCAGCCCTGTGGCCGCGCTCATGAGCACGACGAGCGTCGCCGCCGTGCGGCGTGCGCCTGCAAGCATCTGCTTACCTCCGGTGTGAGAGTTCTCGAGGGGCGGAGGGGAAGATACGACGGCCGGCGCGAGGCCGCACAGGGCTGCTGCGCGGTGCGACATCATTCCGGGAATCCGTACCTTTCTGGCGCGCAACGGAAGAACTCGCCATCCTCCGGACTTCCATGGATCGGATGAGCACGTGATGGCGAGCAAGGGCCAGGGCTGGCAGCAGGTCGATGTGAACGGCTACGAGGTACTCGTCGGCCGGAGCGCGCGCGACAATGATGAGCTGACGTTCGGGGTGGCGCGGCCGCGCGATCTGTGGCTGCACGCCGCCGGCCACGCGGGCAGTCACGTCGTGATCCGCGTATCGGAGACGGCGGGGGACGTACCGCGTGAGGTGATCGAGCGGGCCGCGGCGTACGCAGCGTGGCACTCGAAGGCACGCAACGCACGCGGCAAGGTGGAGGTGCACGTGTGCCGCGCGGCGGACGTGCGCAAACCCCGCGGCGTGCCTGCCGGTACGGTGGAGCTGCGCCGGTATGACGTCGTGCGGGTCTATCCGCGGGAGATCGCGAGCCGCACGGAGTAGTCCGCCGGGCGCACGTCATCACCTTCGCGGCGCGGTGGTGATACATCGAGCAGCCGGATGCGATAACCGGCGAATTCGGCCTCCGTCGGCTCTATCCCGGTATGCAGCTCGAGCGGTTCGCGGCCGGCGCCGCGGCTGCCGTCGAGGCGGACATGGGCGTCGCCGGCCCAGACGCACGTGACGTCGACCGGACAGCGGCTGTCCGCTTCGATCGCGCTGAACGTGATGGAGGGCCCGCTTCTGCCGAGCAGGGCCGAATCGCCATACTGCAGGGTGAGCGTGTCACCCGCCTCCACCACCCGGAGCTCTGACCCGTGACTGACAGGTTCGGTCGTTCTGCCGCAGGACACAGCGGAGAGAGCGACCGCCAGCAGGACCGGAAATGTTTTCAAGTGGCCTCCTGTTGTTCACGAACTCAACGGGAACGATCGCCGTGAACGCCCCCAGCCGCCAGTGGAGTGTGCAGCCATGATCGAGCGCGACCGGTTTCGTGAGGCGCTGTCCGCGTGGGCGAGCGGCGTGACCGTGGTCGCCTGTCGCACCGAGCGACGCGTGGTGGCGACGACGGTCTCCGCGTTCATTTCCCTCTCTCTCGATCCACCAATGATCCTCATCGCCGTCGGCCCCAATGCCACCGTCCGGCCGTTCCTCCAGCCGGGCGAGCCGTTCGGCGTGAGCATCCTGGGCGCCGGACAGCGCCGGCTGGCGATGGTCTTCGCCGATCCGTTTCCGGTCGGCCCCGACCCTTTCCCGCCCGAGGGCGACCCGCTGATCGACGGCTGCCTGCTGGGCCTCTCATGTGTCGTGGAGCGCGTGGACGACGGCGGCGACCATGCGATTGTGATCGGTGCGGTGAAAGACGCGACCGGCGGGGCGTCCGGCGCGCCGCTGATCCGCTACGACCGGCGTTACCATGCGCTCGGTGATTGAGGCGGGCTCGCCGACAGTGTTCCATTGTCAGCACCCGCGGCCGGTCCTATGTTCAGCCGTCCCCTGAAAAAACCGCCGGGATGACTCCCGCGTCCGGCGCCACCCGCACTCCGAATCACCGTGCGATACTTCCGATCTTCGATCGTCTGCGGCCTCGCGCTGCTGCTCACGGCCGCGCCGGTTCTGGCGCAGGGAACCCGCGCCCCGAGCGAGTCGGCGCGTGCAGCGGTCCTGGTGCCCGGTGTCTCCGACTCCGCCACACTGGCGGGGCTCGAGTTCCGCTCGATCGGACCGGCACTCATGAGCGGCCGGATCTCCGACATCGCCGTGCCGCCAGCCGAGCGGCCGGGCGAGCGTCTCGGCAAGACGGTATACGTCGCATCCGCCGCGGGCGGCGTCTGGAAGACGACGAACGCCGGTGTCACGTGGACGCCGATCTTCGACGATCAGCGCGTCTCGTCCATCGGTGCCGTCGCGGTCGCACCATCGGCGCCCGAGCAGGTGTGGGTGGGCACCGGCGAGTCGAACAACCTGCGCAGCTCCTCCTGGGGAGAAGGCGTCTACCGCTCAACCAATGGCGGTGCAACGTGGACGCACATGGGGCTGAGCGAGTCGCAGCACATCGCCCGCATCGTCGTACATCCCACAAACGCCGATATCGTGTATGTCGCGGCTATGGGGCCGCTCTGGGACAGCGCAGGCGAGCGCGGCCTGTATCGCACGTCCGATGGCGGCCGCACGTGGGAGCTGAAGACATCATTCGGCCCATTCACCGGCGTCACTGATGTCATCCTGGACCCACGCGACCCGGACATCGTCTATGCGACTTCGTACCAGCGCGAGCGCAAGGCGTACAGCTTCGTGGCCGGCGGCCCGGAGAGCGGGATCTGGAAGAGCACTGATGCCGGCGACAGCTGGACGCGGCTGACGGCGGGCCTGCCCGAGGGCGACAGGGGGCGGATCGGTATCGACATCGCACGATCGCAGCCGAACATACTCTACGCGACGGTATCCGCGGAGGACGGCGGGATCTTCCGCTCTGATGATGCAGGTGCCACATGGACACGCACGAGCGAGCTGCAGTCGATACCGTGGTTCTTCGGCCAGATCCGCGTCGATCCGCTCGACCCGGAACGCGTCTATCACCTGGGCGTACAGCTGTCGGTGTCCGACGACGGCGGGAAGACGTTCCGCAACACGGGTCAGAACACGCACGCGGATCATCACGCGATGTGGATCGATCCAATGGATTCCGACCACATCATCGACGGCAACGATGGCGGTCTCTACTTCTCCGACGATCGCGGCAGCACGTGGGACTTCTCGCTGAATCTGCCCGTATCCACGTTCTACGCGATCGGTGTGGACATGCGCGACCCGTACTGGGTCTATGGCGGCACACAGGACAATGGCACGTGGGGCGCGCCCGCACGCACACTCGGTCGCGGCGGCGCCACGAACAGTGACTGGGTGCGGGCGGGTGGCGGTGACGGCTTCTATGCGGCAATCGATCCGACCGATCACAACGTCGTTTATCTCGAGTCGCAGAACGGTGCGTTGCGCCGCTTCGATTTCGCGACCCAGGAGAGCAAGTCCATCCGCCCCACCGCCGAGCCGGGTGAGACGTTGCGCTACAACTGGAGCGCGCCGGTGCTGATGTCGCCGCACGACAACCGTACGCTGTACTTCGGGGCCAACGTCCTGTTCCGTAGCACCGACCGGGGTGACAGCTGGGAGCGTGTCAGCGGTGACCTGAGCCGGCAGCTCGATCGCGACAGTCTGCCGATCATGGGTCTGAACGGGCCCGGCGGCTTCGGTCGCCACGAGGGGACTGCGGATTTCGGGAACCTGTCCACGATCGACGAGTCACGCATACGCCGCGGCCTCATTTACGTCGGCACGGATGACGGCCTCGTCCAGGTCACGCGCGATGGCGGACAGACGTGGACGAAGATCGAGAGCTTCCCGGGTGTGCCTGAGCTCGCATACGTCAGCCGTGTCGTTGCGTCCGCTCACGACGAAGGCACGGTATATGTCACGTTCGACAACCATCGCGACAACGACTTCAACGCCTATGTCCTGAAAAGCACGGACTACGGGCGTACGTTCCGGTCGATCGCGAACGGGCTCGATGATGCGGGCAGCGTCTACGTGATCCGCGAGCATCATCGCAATCCGGATCTCCTCGTTGTCGGGGCGGAGTATGGTGTGTTCGTGTCCATCGATGGCGGCGAGTCATGGACTCAGCTCCGCAACGGGATCGCACCGGCGCCCGTCCATGACATTGTGATCCATCCGCGCGATAACGATATCGTGGTCGGAACTCACGGCCGCGGCATCTACGTCATGGATGACATCACGGCGCTCGAGCAGCTGGCGGCTGCGCGCGGATCGGTCGCGGCTCTGTTCGAGCCGCGCGCCACGATGCTGTTCAATCCCCGAGCGACGCCATCCATTCCGGGACACCGCAACTACGTTGCGGAGAACCCGCCGGCGGGAGCCTCCCTCACGTATTTCATCGGATCGGCTATATCGTCGGACGCACAGGCGACGATCGCGATCCTCGACGGAGCCGGCCGGATCGTGCGCGAGCTTCCTGCCGAGACGGATGCAGGTGTCCAGCGTGCCGTGTGGGACCTGCGTCATGCCCCGCCTGCGGCGCCCGCGCCGGCGGCAGCACGCCGTGGGGGCGAGGAGGAAGAGGAAGAGGATGAAGGGCCGCGCTTCGGGCGCGGCGGACCGACCGGACCGCGCGTGGCGCCCGGCACGTATACGGTGCAGCTGCGCATAGCGGACAACGCTGCGGCCCAGCCGCGGGTGGCTGGCGAGTCGCGGCTCCAGGTGCGCATTGATCCCGACGTGTCCGTTGCAGCCGCGGACCTGCAGACGCTGTATGACACACGCATGCGCGCGTACGGTCAGCAGCTCGCCATTCAGCAGCTCGTCGGCAGGCTGGACGAAGCGAAGGGCCGGCTCGAAGCCGCCGTCGAAGGGAAGGCCGACGACGCCCCTGGCGTGGCCGATGCGCGATCACTCGTGGCGAATCTGGATTCCGCGTTGAACCGACTGCGCCCCGCACCACGCCGCGGCGGGGGCGGCGGGGGCGGACAGGGCGGGGGAGGACAGGGCGGTCAGGAAGAGCAGCCACTCCTCACGCGCGCGAGCGGCGTGGCCACCGCCATCGGCACGGCACATTTCCCGCCTACGCCGGAGCAGCTCGAGACACTCGACGAGGTCGCTGCGGATCTGGAGCGGCAGAGTGCTGCAGCCGAGGCGCTGCTGACCCGCGTCGGGGCCGTGGCGCAGGCGCTCGGCCCGAACTAGTCGAGTCTCAGCTCCGCCAGAACCGCCGCCGTGTGCTCTCCCGCACGCGGCGGCGGAGCCCCCGCTTCCGGCCGTACGCCGTCGAAGCGGACAGGCAACCGGACAGAGGTGGCGCCACCACTGCGAGCGATCATGCCGCTCGCGCCCGTCTGATCATCGGCACACACTTCGGCGATATCCTGTATCGGTGCGCACGGCACGCCGTGGTCGCGCAGCCGCACGAGCAGATCTGCCGTCGTCAGCGTGCGCGTGCGGCCGCGTACCGCATCGTTCACTTCCTTCCGGTGCGCCACGCGCGCCGCGTTGCTGTCGAAACGATCGTCCGCGCTCATGTCAGCGAGTGACAGCGCGTCACACAGTCGGGCAAACAGACCGTCGTTGCCCGCCGCGATCATGATCTCACCGTCCGCGGACGCGAACGCTCCATACGGCGCGATCATGGGCAGCTCCGACCCCATGGGACGCGGCACGAATCCCGTGTCGACACAGCCGGCGATGTGATACGAATTCCACGCGAGCGCGGTATCATACAATGCTGCACTCAGGCGAGTCCCCGCGCCCGTCGCGTCGCGTTCACGAAGCGCGGCCATGATCGCGATCACGAGCCACATGCCGGTGCCCATGTCGATCACCGAGGTGCCGACGCGTGAGCCGCGGGTGCCGGGCTCGCCCGTGATCGACATGAGGCCGCCGTGCGCCTGCATCAGCGGGTCGTAACCCGGCAGATCCCGCAGCGGCCCTTCCTCGCCGTAAGCGAGGACGGAGCAGTAGATGAGGCCGGCATTCCACTCGCGGACGCGTTCGTAGTCGAATCCCATCGCCGCGAATGTCCCCGGCCGGAACGCCTCGATCAGGATGTCACTGCGCTCGATCAGTGCGCGCAGCACCCGCCGGCCGTCGTCGTCGCGGAGGTCCAGCTCGATGCTCCGCTTGCCACGGTTCGCAGCGGCGAAGATGGAGCCGGTGCCGTCGACAAATGGCGGACCCCAGGTACGCGCGGCATCGCCGCCCGGGCGCTCGACCTTGATGACGTCGGCGCCGAGATCCCCGAGGATCTGACCGCAATACGGCCCGGCGAGGTTCTGGGCGAGCTCGAGCACGCGCAACCCCCGGAGCGGACCTGTTCCCGATGTTCTGTTGTGACTCATCCGGCCACAATAATGCCGCCGGCCGAAGGCTGCACGCGGCAGGCGGCCTTGCCGCGCTTGCCGCGGCCGCGGGCTGCGGTCATCTTGATCGTACAACCTTCAGCAGGAGCATGAGCGCACATGCGTATTGTTTCCTCACTCGTACTGGCGGCAGCACTCGCCGCACCGGCCGCACTCGCGGCGCAGGAAACCGAGATGCCCGCGCCGCTCGAAGTGGGAGCCGTCGCGCCCGACTTCACGTTGCCGGGCGCCACCCGGCATGGCGTGCTGCAGGAGGAGATCAGCCTGCGCGATTACGCCGGCAAGACCGTGGTCCTCGCTTTCTTCTTCAGGGCACGGACACGCGGCTGAACAGTCCAAATGCACGCGTACCGTGATCAGTACGCGCAGACTTTCAACGTGGGACAGGACGTCGTCCTCATCGCCATCAGCGCTGATCCGATTCAGGAGCTGTACGAGTGGGCGCGCGACGACCAGTTCCAGTTTCTGATGGCCAGCGACAGCGCGCTGGCGGTCGGCCGTGCGTATGGCGCACTCTCGCCGCGCGGCTCAGCCACGAACCGGAACCTGTTCGTGGTCGGCCCGGACGGCCGGATCGCATATCGGGCAGTACCGTTCCGGGAGATCGATCCGACGGCGTATGAAGAGCTGGCGGAGGCCATCCGGCTGACGCTGCCGCCGGACACGGCGCAGTAGAGCAGGAGTTCGACCCGGCGGTCGGGTGTGCCGCACCGCCGGGTCGCACATTAACAGCGGAAACAGCTCACCCGCCTTACTGCCCGACGGCCTTCCGGGCGGCGGCCGCGATGTTCTGATCCTCACCTACCCCTGTATAGACCACGCGTCCCTGGGCATCGAGCGCAACCACGTATGACGTCGACGGCGCCATGTATGCGCGCGAGGCGCGGCCGCGCGCGTCGAACACGAGACGTCCCGGCTGAGGGTGCTTCTCGATGTGGCGTCGAATGCTGCGCGGGGACTGATTCACCCCGACGGCCACGATGATCACCTCGAGCGCGTCCCCGTGTTCCTGCTTCGCGGCCCGGATCCGCGGCTCGAGCGCAGCGCACAGCGGACACCACGTCGCCCAGAACTCGATCAGCACGGGCTTCCTGCCGACCACGCTCGCGAAGTCGAACGCGTTGCCCTCGATATCCTCCAGCTGGACGGCGTCCGGAACACGGCCGACGGCGAGGCCGACATCCTGGGCGGCGAGCGGCGCCGCGGCGGCGATGGGTGCCAGCACGGCGATCAACCAAACGGCCGCTCCGAGGAGAAGACGGCGCAGGACAGACGCCGGGATATCATTCATGTGTGACTCCATGCACAATCAGAAGACCATTCCCATCTGGATGAAGTAATACTCCGCCATGGCGATGAGGATCACTCCGGCCGCCCGTTTGATCCAGACCATCCAGCGTCCCGATCGGGGCAGGCGCGCGAGCGTGCCGGAGAAAATGCCGACGACGACGAGGAGCGCGGTCATGCCCAGTGAGAAGATGAAGAGGTACGTGAAGCCCAGAGCGGGACTGCCGGTGGTGGCGACCCATGTGAGCACGGCCGCGAACGCGGGTGCGCCGCAGGGCGCAGCGACAATGCCGGATGTGGCGCCCAGCACGAAGACGGCGGGATAGGAGCCGCCGCCGAGGCTGCCGGCCCATGCGGTGAGGCCCTGGGGCACGCGAACGGGGATGACGTCGAGCATCGCCAGGCCGAAGATGAGCAGGAGGTTACCGATCGCGAACCGGGCCCAGGGGCTGGCGGAGACGGTACCGAACAATGTTCCGCTCATGCCCGCGAGCAGGCCGAGCAGGGCATAGAGCAGCGCGAGGCCGAGCACGTAGGTCAGGGTGAGGAGCACGACGCGGCGGCGCGGTGCGTCGTCGCCCGCGGTTCCCGCAATGACTCCCGCCGTAATGGGGATCATCGGGTAGACGCACGGCGTGAGGCTGGTGACCAGGCCCGCACCGAACATGGTGGCGATCGCGAGCAGCGGACTCTGGTCGAGCATGTTGCCGAGCCCCGACTGCAGCAATGCGATCATGGCCGGCTCGCACGCGTCGCGGGCTCCGCGGCCGCGGGGGCCCGCAGAGCAGGCAGGAGGAGCCGCGATCTTCCTCCTGCCGAGGTCCGGACCGGAACGCCGGTCAGTTCAGACGGAGGTATGGCGTCCAGCGGTCCTGTGAGACCTGCGCCCAGAGGCGGCCGTAGGGAGCCTCCTCGCCGCGGCGGGCGAAGAGCTGCGTGCCCTCGGCGGTACCGACCGGGACCAGGACATGAGCGGGAATGGTCTCGACCGTCTGCGAGGCGACCCAGTGGCGGCCGCCCATCGCGATCGCGGGCGTGGCGGGCGCCGCCTGGTAGACCTGGTAGCCATACTCGCGGTTCTGCGCCTCCTCGAGCGGCAGATTCCGATCCGCCAGCCCGTTGTCCCGGCAGGCCGACAACCCGGCCGCACACGCGATCACCACCACCCATGCCCGCATCGGGACTCCCGCTCGCCTCATGCCGTCCTCCGATTGACGCACCGTTTGCCTCTCTCCATTGTTCTGGCCGCCGTACAGCGCTCAACGCTCACAGTCCGGAGGCACAATTTGACGCGGATCGTACTCGACCCGGTTCCTCTCGTCCTCGGTATCTACGCCTACGTGGGCGAGCTGCTCTCGCGCACGGCCGAAAAGCGCGAGGACGACGCGGCCGAGGCCCTGGGCCGCCGCCTCTCTCGTCAGCGCGCCGCCGCCGGCGACCGCGAGGCCCAGCGCATGGTCCGCACCCTCCACACGGATGTGAAGACGGCCGACAAGCTGCTCAAGAAGACGTCGGACGTGTGGAAGATATCGCAGGAGACGGACCTCGTCGACCTCGTGATCCTGCCGCGGGGCGAGGAGCCTGCGCCGAAGGCGTATGTGCTGCTCAAGCCGAAGGAGATCCGCCCGCTCATGGAGTCCATCCGGGCCGCGGCCGCGGGAGCCGGCGAGAACGACGAGACGCTGGCCGAGCTGGACAAGGCGATCGAGGGCATCGAGGGCAAGGCCAACGACTATCTGACGTTCGGCTTCGATCCCTGGGAGGGCTGACCGCCGCAGGTGACGCTGTCGGCCGCTCGCGCCCCGTCTACTTCAGCGCCCCGACCAGCCTCGCGCCGAGGGCCTCCACCTGCCAGCGGCGGATGTCCGGCACTTCCATCAGATCCGATTCCGAGCGCGGCCGCTGCCGCGCGATCGCCTCCAGCTGCTGCCGCGGCATCAGGAATCCGCGGTCCAGACCGAGCTCCTCCGCGGCGGCGTCGCGAACCCGCTTGAGCCGCTCGACCAGCTCGTCGAAGTCGGCGTCGGGCGGCGGCCGGCGCGGGCCGCGCTGCCGGCGCGGCAGATCCGACTCATCGAGATCCAGCGCGCGACCGATCCGCTCGATCA
The DNA here is from genome assembly GCA_035461765.1 of Longimicrobiales bacterium. Lineage (GTDB taxonomy): Bacteria > Gemmatimonadota > Gemmatimonadetes > Longimicrobiales > RSA9 > SH-MAG3. The sequence continues at coordinate 987 of DATHUY010000037.1, read as the reverse complement.
TGTCGTTGCCGTACCGCTCCGCGATACTCCCGGGGATGCCCTTCGTCTGCGACAGCTCGCGCACGCTGCGCGGCAGCGCGCGCGCCGCTGCGATCAGCACATCATTGCCGACGACGCGGAACGTGGCCACGTCCCGCTGCTCGGCCAGGGCTTCACGCCATTCGTGCAGCTCGCGCAGCGCGGCCATCTGACGCGGTGTGAGGTCGCGCGTGTTCTTGATGCGCAGGTAGCCTTCCTCGACGGGCGCCGTCGCGTCCCACCGCGTGTGCTCGCGCAGACCGAATTCCTCCTCCGCCCAGTGGCTTCGACCGGCGTCTTCCAGCGCCGCCTTCAGGCGGTCGCGCAGCTCCGGCAGGTGGCGCGTGTCCTCCGCCGCGTACGACAGCATTTCCGGCGGCAGCGGCCGCTGTGCCCAGTCCGCCCGCTGGTGCTTCTTGTCCAGACGCGTGCCGAGATACTTCTCCACCAGGGCGCCGAGCCCGAATGCGGGCTCACCCAGCAGCTGCGCGGCAAGCTTGGTGTCGAACAGGCCGCCGATCCGCATGTCGTGGTCGCGCGCGAGCAGGCGCAGATCGTAATCCGCATCGTGCAGCACCACTTCGTGGGTCGCTGCCGCAAACACGGGCGCGAGGGCGGAGAGGTCGCTGATGGTCAGAGTGTCGATCAGGTAGGTCTGATCCCGCGTCGATATCTGCAGCAGGCAGATGCGATCGTGATATCGATGGTAGCCGGCCGCTTCGGTGTCGGCGGCGAACAGCGGCGCCTCCTGCAGCGCCTCCGCCAGCTCCTCCACCTCGTCGTTCGCCGTGATGTACTTCATTGGACTGCCCTGGCCGAAAAAGACCTGCCGGCCCGTCGCCCGCGTTTGCGTCCGACGCCGCCCGCCCCTAGGATGTCGCCACAGAATCGCCGACTATCCTCTCCACGTCAACAATGAGCGTTGCAGCGCTGGAGCACGGGCACGACCTGCTCGTCGTGGCCGATCGC
>DATHUY010000036.1 GCA_035461765.1 Longimicrobiales bacterium | reverse complement strand
TGTCGTGCTGGGCGCGGCGCAGTACAACGGCCGACCGTCACCCGTGCTCCAGGCACGGCTCGATCATGCGCTCGACCTCTATGACCGCGGGCTCGCCCGTCACCTGATCTTCACGGGCGGTACCGGCGTCGGCGACACCGTAAGCGAGGCCGAGGTGTCACGCCGCTACGCAGTGAGCAAGGGCGTCCCCGCGTCCGCGATCATGACGGAACGCGATGGCCTCACGTCCGCACAGTCGGTCCGCGCCGCCGGTGCGCTCATGGACGCCGCAGGACTCGAGAGCGCGCTGCTCGTCAGCGACAGCTACCACATGATGCGTCTCGAGGTGCTCGCGCGGCGATCGCACATCGTGCCCTATCGCGCACCGGCGGCGAACGCACCGATCGATGCCGCCTCGGGTCGCAAGCGGTGGGAATACGTGCTGCGCGAGAGCGTGCTGTTCCCGGCCACGACCGTGCTGGGCGGTCGCTGATGCACGACATCAGGCTGCCGTACGAGCTGATCGCGCTCGACAACGGGCTCCGCGTCATCGTGCACGAGGACCGTCGCGCGCCGCTCGTGTGCGTCAACGTGTGGTACCATGTCGGCTCCAAGGAGGAAGTGCCCGGACGCACCGGCTTTGCCCACCTGTTCGAGCACCTGATGTTCGAGGGTTCGGAGAACGTGCCGGAGGGCCGGTTCGACGAGATGCTCGAAGAGATCGGCGGCATGAACAACGGCTCGACATCGACGGATCGCACGAACTACTGGGAGCTGCTGCCGTCGCACGGTCTCGACCTGGCGCTGTACCTGGAGGCGGACCGCATGGGCGGTCTGCTGCCGGCGATCACGGGTGCGCAGCTGGAGGCACAGCGCGATGTCGTCCGCAACGAGCGCCGGCAGAGCTACGAGAACCGGCCGTACGGCCTGGCATCCGAGACGCTGCTGGCAGCGCTGTATCCGGAGGACCACCCGTACAGCTGGCCGGTCATCGGATCGATGGCCGACATCGGCGCGGCGACACTGGAGGATGTGCGCGATTTCTGCCGACAGTACTACACACCCAGCAACGCGACCATCGCGGTCGCGGGCGATGTGGACGTCGCGCATGTGCGCGATGTCGTGGAGCGCTATTTCGGCGACATCCCGCGTGGCCCGGATGTGCCGCGCCGCGCCGCCGCGCCGGCGGCCGTGACGTCGGAGCGCATCGTCATGGAGGATGATGTCAGTCTGCCGCGGATCTATATCGCGTGGCACTCGCCGGCCGTGTTCGCCGCTGGCGATGCCGCGCTCGACACCGCGGGCGCCATCCTCGCGCACGGCCGTGCATCACGGCTGTACCGGTCGCTGGTCTACGAGAAGCAGCTGGCACAGTCGGTCTCGGCATACCAGGGCAGTGCAGTGCTCGGCTCGACGTTCCGCGTCGTCGTCACGGCGCGTCCGGGCGTGTCGCTGGCGGTGATCGAGCAGGAGGTACGCGACGAGCTGGACGCAATGTCGCAGAGCATCGCGGCGCGTGAGCTGGAACGTGCGGTGAACGGCATCGAGACCGGATTCGTCGACTCGCTCCAGAACGTCGGTGGTTTCGGCGGCCGCGCGGACCAGCTCAACATGTACCTGTTCCACACGGGCGAGCCGGACTATGCAGCGGAGGACCTGCGCCGCTACGACGCCCTGACGACGGACGACGTCGCGCGCAGCGTGCGCGAGCATCTGCTCGGCCCTTCCGTGGTGCTCAGTGTCGTGCCGCTCGGCCACGGTGATCTGGCGGCGGAGTCGTAATGAGGGCCCGCGCCCAGCCGCCGGTCCTGCCGGCGCCGCAGACGCCGCGACTGCCGCCGGTATCGCGCCACCGTCTCTCGAATGGTCTGGATGTGCACATCGTCGAGTGGCGCGAGCTGCCCGTTGTCGATGCGCGGCTCGTCGTGCGAGGTGCCGCGTACGGCGATGGACCGGCACGGTCGGGTCGCGCGCACATGCTCGGCGACCTGCTCGATCAGGGGACCGCGACGCGCACTGCGTTCGACATCGCGGATCAGGCGGAGCTGATCGGCGCTTCGCTCGAGACACGCGCGACGTGGGACGCGTTCTCGGCGGCGCTGCACGTGCTCACTCCGCGCATCGACGCCGCACTCGAGCTGCTGGCGGACGTGGTGGTGAATGCGACGTTCCCCGTGGAGGAGATCGAGCGTCGTCGACACGAGCGGCTCGCGGAGATACTCCAGGAGCGCGACGAAGCGCGCACAATGGCGACGCAGGCGTTCAACCGCCACGCGTTCGGGTCCGCGCATCCGTTTTCCGCGCCGCTCGCCGGCACACGCGCGAGCGTCGAGTCGATCCGGCGCCAGGACCTGCTCGAGCTGTACGGCGCGCGTTTTTCGCCGGGCAACGCGTTCCTCGTCCTGGTCGGCGACATAACGGCGGACACGACGCTCCCGCTGCTCGAGCGACTGTTCGGCGGCTGGTCCGGCACAGCGGCACCCGCATTGCCCGCGATCGAGCCGGAGCCGCCGGGCCGCACCGCGGTTCACATCGTGGATCGGCCGGCTGCACCGCAGTCGGAGCTGAGGGTGGGGCTGCCGGGCCCGCGCCGCGATACCGGGGACTATTTCCCGCTGCTCGTGGCCAACACTATCCTGGGCGGCGCCTTTACGTCCCGTCTGAACATGCGCCTGCGGGAGGAAAAGGCTTATACATACGGGGCGGGATCGAGCTTCGCGCTCCGCGCGGGCGGCGGACCGTTCCTGGCCAGCACCGCGGTGGCGACAGCGGCGACGGCCGACGCGGTCGATGTGATCGTGTCGGAGATCGCACGCATGTCGCGTGAGCCGGTGCCCGCGGCGGAGCTGGAGCGGGCGCGCAACTACATCGTGCTGGGTCTGCCGCGCACATTCGAGACGACGGGCGACATTGCGGAGCACGTGACGGAAGTGGCGCTGCACGGACTTGGAGCGGACTACTACGACACGTATGCCGGGAACGTGCGTGCGGTGAGTGCCGCGGATGTGCAGGAGGCGTCGGCACGCTGGCTGCGCCGCGATGAACTGACGATCGCGATCGCGGGCGATGCGGGCGCGATCATGGAAGATCTGGACTCGCTGGAGATCGGAGCCGTGGATGTCGACGAAATCGGCTGAGCAGCCGGTGAGCATACCGTTCGAGCGATACCGGCTGGACAACGGCCTGCGTGTCGTGCTGTCGCGTGATCCCGGCGCGCCGGTGGTCGCTGTGAACCTGTGGTACAACGTCGGGTCGCGTAACGAGCGGCCGGGGCGTACCGGTTTCGCGCACCTGTTCGAGCACATGATGTTCCAGGGCTCGGAGCACGTGCCGGAGATGGCGCATTTCGCGCTGATCGAGCAGGCGGGCGGCTCACTGAACGGCTCCACGTGGCTGGATCGGACGAACTACTTCGAGACACTGCCCGCGCACTACCTGGAGCTCGGGCTGTGGCTGGAGTCGGATCGGCTCGGCTGGCTGCTGCCCGCCATGACGCAGGAGAAGCTCGACAACCAGCGCGACGTCGTGAAGAACGAGCGCCGCTGGCGCGTCGACAACCAGCCGTATGGCGACTGGGATGAGCGGCTCCAGGCGATGATGTATCCGCCCGACCATCCGTACCATCACTCCGTGATCGGCTCGATGGAGGATCTCGACGCGGCGAGCCTCGAGGACATCGAGCAGTTCTTCCGCACGTACTACGCGCCCAACAACGCCGTGCTGTCCATCGTCGGCGACTTCGACCCCGCGCAGGCGCGCGAGCTCGTGCAGCGCTATTTCGGTGACATCCCCGCCGGCGCCGCCGTCCCGCCGATCCCGGGCCGCACCGACATCCCGCTCGCGATGGAAGGCGAGGTGCGGGACACGGTGGAGCAGGACATATCGCTCGCGCGCGTCTACCAGGCGTACCGCACGCCGCCGTTCGGCTCCGACGAGTACTACGCCGGCGTCGTCGCATCCTACATCCTGGGCACCGGCAAGGCTGCGCTGCTGTACCGCACGCTGGTGCGTGAACAGCAGCTCGCGCAGGACGTCATCGCCTATGCGTTCCCGATCGTGGTCGGCGCATCGATGATCGTCGTCTGGGCGACGGCGCGGCCGGGGACAGGCATCGACGAGATGGAGGCGGCGCTGAGCGAGCAGATCGAAGCACTCTCAGCCGTGGACGACGCCGATGTCGAGCGCGCGGTCGCGATGCTCGAGACCAGTCACCTCACCGAGCTGCAGACAGTCGACGAGCGCGCGGACCAGCTGTCGATGTATACGACGCTGTTCGACGATCCGGACCGCATCAACACGGAGCTCGCGCGCGTGCGCGGCGTGACTACCGCGGCTGTGCGCGCGTTCGCGAAACGCTATCTCCATGGTGACAACCGCGCCGTACTCAGGTACGTGCCGAAGAACGGGGCGGACTCATGACGGTCGACCGCAGCACGCCGCCACCCGCGGCGCCGATCCGGACGTTCCAGTTCCCGCGCGTCGACCGGCGCGAGCTCGACAACGGTATCGCGGTCTACAGTGCCGTGCGCGGCGATCTGCCGCTGGTCACCGTGCGCGCCGTGATCGAAGCCGGCGCCGCGTCGGAGCGGGCGGGCGAGGAGGGTCTGGCGTGGCTGACCGCGAGCGCGCTGGAAGGTGGCACCGCACAGAAGAGTGGTGATGCACTCGCCTGGGAGATCGAGCGACTCGGCTCCGAGCTGGAGACGTTCACGACCTGGGATGCGCTCAATGTGGAGCTCACCACGCGCGCCGATCGCATCACGGAAGCACTGTCGCTGCTGGCGGAGATCGTCCGCACGCCCGGATTCCCTGCGCGCGAGGTGGAACGCATGCGCAGCGAGCAGCTCGCGGAGATCCTGCGCCGCAGCACCGAGCCGCGCGGGCTCGCAGACGACGCGGCGGTGCGGTCCATCTATGCCGAGGGAGCGACGTACGCCCGCTCCGTGATCGGTCTGACGGCGCAGGTGGAGTCGTTCGACGCGGACGCGGTCAGGCATTTCCACGCGCGGTGCTTCACACCGGGTAATACCGCGATCGTGATCGTCGGCGCGGTCAGTGCCGACGAAGCGGAGGCCGGCGTGCAGCGCGCATTCGGCGACTGGCAGGGCACGCGCGAGCCCGCGCCGGCGCCGAGCACCGATATGCGCGTCGAGCGTCCGACAGTATTCCTGGTCGATCGCGCGAGCGCCGTGCAGTCCGAGCTGCGCATCGGACACGTCGGTGTCCCGCGTCATCACGAGGACTACTACTCGCTCCTCGTGCTGAACACGATCATTGCGGGATCGTTCACCAGCCGCCTCAACATGACGCTCCGTGAAAAGCACGGCTTCACGTACGGCGTCCGCAGTCAGTTCATCTTCCGTCGCGCCGCCGGTCCGTTCATCATCCAGACTGCCGTCGCGAGCGACGTCACTGCACGCGCGGTCGCGGAGACACTGCGCGAGGTCCGTGAGATCCGCGAAAACGGTGCGACCGCCGAGGAGGTCCGCGTCGCTCGTGACTACCTCGCCGGTACGCTGCCACTCGAGATGCAGACCACCGAGCACATCGCCGCCCGCATCGCCGACCTGCACACGTTCCAGCTCGACACCGATTACTTCGAGCACTGGCGCGAGCGCATTGGCGACGTCACGCAGGACGACGTGGCGCGTGTCGCGCGCGAGCACCTGCACCCCGACCGGCTCGCGATCGTCGTCGTGGG
>DATHUY010000035.1 GCA_035461765.1 Longimicrobiales bacterium | reverse complement strand
TCGGCGATGTGTGGGCGGATCTGCACGCGCACGGCCAGCCTCTGACGCCGGCAATAGAGCTGCTGCGCGGCGCCTGAGCCCGATTCCGGGCCCGCGGGCCCGTGCGGTCGATCGGGCTACGCCGCGGCTCTCCCGTTCAGGCGCCTTCGCCCAACAAGTGACCCGTGGCTCGACGGCGACGTGCGATGCTGCGACGTCAACCTTCCACCAGGTCGGCACGGGCGCGGGTCGGTGCACGGTCGACCGCGCCTGGCGACGTGAGGGCGCCACCAGGCCGGCACGGGCGCGGGTCGGTGCAAGTCGACCGCGCCGGGCGACGTGAAGTCGCCACCAGGCCGGCACGGGCGCGACTCGGTGCACGGGTCGACCGCGCCTGGCGACGTCAAGTCACCAACACTTGACGCTCTAGTGATACTCAGCTATGGTTCAGCGACCACTGGACAGTCTAGTGCAAAGGCGGCTCCCGGATGACCCAGCCAAACACACCGTTCCTTGCCGGCACGCTCGATCTGATCGTGCTCCAGCTGCTGGAGGCCGAGCCCACGAACGGTTACGACCTGACGCTGCGCATCCAGGCGATCTCGAACGATGTCCTGAACGTGAACGCGGGCTCACTCTACCCGGCGCTCTACCGTCTGGAACAGCGCGGGCTGCTCCGGTCGAAGTGGGCGAAGTCGGAGACGGGCCGTCGCACGAAGGTCTATTCCGTGACGGGTACGGGCCGCAGGCAGCTGGCGGACCAGCGCGCGGACTGGGAGCGCTTCGCGGGTGCACTGACGGCGATCCTCCGGGTCAGCTGACATGTCAGCGACGCGGCGCACGTTCGTCAACCGTGGAGTGAGCGAGGCGGGATGCTGAATCGCATGCGGCTGTGGCTGCGCGCCAACCTGCTGCGTCGCAGGATGGAGCGTGAGATGCGCGAGGAGATGTCCGCGCACATCGAGCGCTCCACGGAGCGTCTGGTGAAACGCGGCATGTCGCTCGACGAGGCGCGGCAGCAGGCGACGCGAGAGTTCGGCAATGTGCCGTATCTCCAGGAGGAGGCGCGTTACGCGCGTGGCACGATCTGGCTGGATGCGCTTGCGGCCGACGCGCGTTTCGCGTTCCGCCACTTCGGCCGTCGGCCGGTAACGACGGTTGTCATGTTCGTCGTGCTGGCAATCGGCATGAGCATCAGCACGCTGCTGTTCTCGTTCGTTCACTCGTACGCTACGCAGCCACCGGTCGGCGTTGCAGCGGACGATGACCTGGTCCGCATTCGCGGCAGCCGGAGCGCGGGGCCGGCGGGCCGTGGCGTGCGTGCGTTCTCCGGGGAGGAGTTTCTCGCGTATCGCGCACTGAGTAATCAGTTCTCGTCGGTCGCCGGCTGGACCGACGTGCCCGTAGCACTGATCGACGACTCCGATGTCGAGCGGCGCGTCCAGGAGGCGCGCGTGTCGTTCGTCACGGACAACTACTTCTCCGTGCTCGGCGTGCGGCCCGTGCTCGGCCGCGGCCTGACTACCTCTACCGATCGCGACTCGTCGACCGACGCCGTCGCGGTCATCGGTCACGACGCGTGGGACCATCTCTTCGGGAGGGATCCGAACGTCATCGGCTCGACAATGACCGTGAACGGCGTGCCGGTGACAGTGGTCGGCATCGCACCCGAGGGGTTCGTCGGGATGACGGGACATCGGCGACTCCAGCTGTGGATGCCGCTCGCAGCGCATCGGCAACTGGTGGCGGAGCTGCCGGAGTCATTCCGGGCGTTCGCACGACTGCGACCGGGCGTGACTGCGCAGCAGGCGACCGCGGCAGTGCATGCGATCGCAGTGCGCACGGTGGATACGCCCGAAGATCTGCGCGCAGAGGAGCCGGCGAGCGACGTGGTGCCGCTTCTGGCCGCGAACGGCGATCCGATGTTCGATCGCGATGTGAAGCTGCAGACGTTCTCCGTGGGCCTGCTGTCGCTGCTCGTGCTGCTCGTCACCTGCACGAATGTCAGTGCGCTTCTGACGGGACTCGCGAACGCGCGGAGGCAGGAGATTGCGATCCGCCTGTCGCTCGGCGCCGCGCGCAAACGCATCATGCGCCAGCTGCTGACGGAGAGTGCCGTGCTTGCGGCGGCCGCCGCCGCAGCGGCCCTCGGCATCGTGTGGCTGGTGCTCGATACAGCAACGCGGATGCTGCCGTTCATCCCGATGCGAGTGGCCATCACGTGGCCGGCTACGGCATTCACGTTCGGCGTCGCCCTCACGGTCGGCGTGCTGTTCGGTCTGTCGCCTGCTCTGCACGCGACGCGGCTCGCCCTGGCGACGGCGCTCCGGGATTCGACAGCGATCGTTGCCGCATCGCGCGCGCGGCTGCAGCGTGGTCTGGTCGTCGCACAGATCGCGTTCACGCAGCCTCTGATCGTGCTGCTGGCCGCGACACTGCTGTTCGTGCTCAGCAACTTCCAGTCACAGGGCCGATCACAGCACCCGGAGCACGTCATTGCTCTCGACGTGCGGCCGACGAGCCAGATTACCAGTCAGATGGGCGAGGCCCGTGGAGAGGGGGATGAACCCGGCCAGCGAACGGTCGCGTTGCCATCCGTGGGTGAACAGCAGTTGCGCAGCGCGATGCGCGAGCTCGCCGAGCGGCTGCGCACGATGCAGCGCGTGGATGCGACGGTCATCAATTACGGGGGTGGATTCGGGCTTGGCACGTTCGTGGCGCACGATGACGATCGCGTGCCCGGCATCACGCAGGATGCGGTCGGCCTGTTCGGCCAGTACGCCGAAAGCGGCTTCTTCGCGATACACGACGTGGCGATGCTGCGCGGTCGCGAGTTCACTCCCGCGGAGGTGAGCCACGGCGGCGACGTGCAGACGCCGGTCATCATCAGTGCCCCGCTCGCACGGCGGCTGTGGGCCGATGTGGATCCCATCGGCCGTCGGCTCCGGCCGACCACCAATGTTCCGGAAGCGGGCGGTATGCTGGTCGTAGTCGGTGTCACCGACGACCCGATCGACGAGGCGAAGCAGCAACAGGACGACTACCGCGTGTTCCTGCCGCCGGACACCGCTCGGACGCCCACCGGCCTCCTCGTGCGCACCGATGTGCCCGCGGCGCCGCTCATGACGGGCTTCCGGACGATCGTAGAGGACGCGCTGCCCGGGGCGGTCATCAATGCCCGTACGCTCGCCGACATCGAGGCCGGGCACGCGCGTCGCTATCGCATCGTCACTACGTCGATCCTGACCGCCGGCATGATGGCGCTGCTGCTGTCGGCGTTGGGACTGTACGCCGTCATCGCTTTCGCCGTCGGTCAGCGTACGCGGGAGATCGCAGTGCGCATGGCGATAGGCGGCGCAGGCCCTCAGATCGCCCGCAGCTTCCTCGCCGATGGCCTCCGGCTGAGCGCGATGGGTCTCGCCCTCGGACTCCCCGTCAGCCTCCTCGGACTCCGCGCCCTGCTAGGTGTGAGCGACGACATGCCGCAGGTGGGGCTTGCCTCGGTCACGATCGTCGTCGCGCTCGGCGTCGGCCTCGTCGCTACAGCCGCGGCATGGATTCCCGCTCAGCGAGCCGTGGGCGTCGACCCCGCAATCACGCTGCGGAGCGAATAGACGACGTTCGCCCCGTGCGCAGGATCGATGTTTCTGGGCGGGATATCACGCGGTTCCAGCACGAGCCGCGACTAACTCCGGCCACAGGCACGCGACCTTCAGTCAGCGCCGTACGCCTCCTCGAGTGCCGCAATGTCGAACTTCTGCATGCGCAGCATCGCCTCCGTCGCGCGACGCGCCCGCGCCCGATCCGGATCCCTCAGCATGTCGCCCAGCACGACCGGCGATACCTGCCAGCTGACGCCATACCGGTCCCGCAGCCAGCCGCACTGCTCCACCTCGCCGCCGTCCGACAGCGCGTTCCAGTAGTGGTCAACCTCATCCTGGTCCGCACAGTTCACCAGCAGCGAGATGGCGTGATTGAAGTCGTCCAGCGGACCGGCACTGATCGCCATGAACGGCTGGCCGGCCAGCGTGAACTCGACGAAGTCCACCGTCCCCGCCGGACCGCTCGGCGTGTCCGCGGCTATCTGCGACACGTGGTCGATGCGGGAATCCGGAAACACCGAGACGTAGAACTCCGCCGCCTCCACGGCCTCCTTCGCGAACCACAGATGCGGGACGATGCGTGACCCTGAAGCGATCTTCTGCGTGTTCCCTGAACGCGCACTGCGCGCGGTGCTCCTCGGGGTGCTCATGATCGGCTCCTTTCGGCGGCAGCTCCATGCCACCGCTACCATATCGTCGTTCGGGCGGGTGCGGATTCGACATCCGTGACCCGCTGGTGAGGCCTGGTGCAGGTTCGCCGGCGGCGAGCGACGTCAACTCGGCACCACGGTGGCGCTGGTGCGGCCTGGTGCAGGGGTGCCTGCGGCATGCGACGTCAACTCGGCACCACGAGCCCGGCTGGTGAGGCGCGGTGCTGGGTTGACGGCAGCATGGCCCCCAATCGTCAGCGACCGGCGACGTTGCGGCGAGTCGATCGAAACAGCGGCGCCACCGGCTCGACACTTGCCCCTACCAGGCCCATGAGAACAACCAGTCCCCGTATTGCCAGTGTGCCGGGAGCCGGCGCTCGGATCCTGGTCGTCGTGTTCTGCGTTGTGGCCGCCGCGTGCGAAGGTCGCGGCGGCGCCCGTGATCCGTCGCCCGATCTCGACAGCGCGGCCGTCGCAGCGGATGCTCGGAGCGATACGCGCGATACTCCGCACACGATCGAGTCGCTCGACGCCCCCGCTCCGCCGATCTCGTCCGGCACGGAAGCGACGCTCGCGCTCGAAGGCGAGGGCCTGCGTATATTTCTCGTGCCGTCCGGCTCCGCACGCCCGATCCCGTTCGGTACGCCGAAATCCGCTACGATGGAGATGCTCAGGACCGTGCTCGCTGTCGCGCCGCGTGAGGAAGGCCACAGCGAGGATTGCGGCGTCGACTTCGCTACCTGGGGCAACGGCCTCACGGTACGTTTCGCACGCGACAGCTTCGCGGGCTGGAGTGTCGGCCCGGGCAGCACGCTCACCACCGCGAGCGGTCTCGGCGTCGGCTCCACGCGCGCCGAGCTCGAGGACGCCTACGCCGCGGAGATCGGTCGCTCGACGCTCGGCATCGAGTTTACGGCCGGAGGTCTGGCAGGCACACTGGAATCGGAAGCCCCGGACGCGCAGGTTCAGCACCTCTGGGCCGGCGTCGCCTGTCTTGGCAGGTGAATCGCGGCCGTGATCGGGAACGTGAGCGCACCAGCCAGCAAGCGCACCATGCCAGCAGCGGAGAAAGACATGACCGGACGTTTCAGCCGGAGACTCCTGCGAGCGGGGGCAATGGCGACGATCGCCGTAGCAGCGCTCGCCGGCTGCACCGGCAGCGTCAACGACGGGGCAGCGACCGTGCGGTCGGCTGCCGATCTGCAACCTGCCGAGTACCTGGTCATCACGGGCGGCTGGGTCTTCACCGGTACCGGAGACGATTTCGTGCGCAACCGTGGAATCCTGATTCGCGATTCCGTGATCGTCGCGATGCAACTCGGTCCGGGCCAGGAAGACATGCCGGGTGCGCGCGTCATTGAGCTCGACGACAACGACTACATCGTGCCGGGCTTCTTCGACCTGCACGCGCACTACGCGGTGGACCTGCTCGGGAACGGCCGCGTCGATGAGACGTCGGTCTACCCGCAGATCTTCCTCGGCAATGGTGTGACATCGACGTTTCCGGCAGGCGAGGTCGATCCGGAGCGGATGCGTGCGACGCGCATTGCGATCGACGCAGGCGAGCGGCCCGGTCCGCGCATCTACAACTCGGGGCCGTATTACGGCTCGGCGCGCGAGGGCTGGAACGCATCCGCCATCTCACGCGATTCGCTGCGGAAGGAAGTCGCATACTGGGTCGGCCAGGGAGCGCGCGGGCTCAAGGCCAAGGGTATCGGTCCCGAGCATCTCCAGTGGCTGATCGAAGCGGCGCACGAGCATGGAGTGACCGTGACCGGTCACCTCGACTCCGGGTTCCGCGGCTCCGTAAACCCGCGCGAGGCGATCCACATGGGCATCGATCGTGTGGAGCACTTCATGGGCGGCGATGCCATGCCCGCCACCCGCTCCGCGTACGCGTCGCTGGTCGAGATGACGCCGGACATGCCGGAGTTCCAGGCGATCATCGAGCTGTACAAGTCCGAGGGCGTGTTCTTCGACGCGACGCGTTCCGCGTACGGCTACTATGGCGCGCGCGAACCCGAGGTCTACGACTACTTCGCACCGGAGATGGACTACCTGACACCGTATGCGCGTGCCCGTGTCGAGGCCGGGCTGCCCCGCGAAGTGAACGACCGGTTCGAGCAGATCTACCAGGTCAAGCGCGACCTCATCAGCGAATTCTATCGGCAGGGCGGCAGCGAGTGGATCACGCTCGGCACCGACCATCCCAGCTGGGGCGAGTTCTTCTCGGGCTTCGGCGTGCATCGCGAGATGCATGCGCTGAACCGGTCGGGCATCCCGGCGGCCGCCGTGCTCAGGATCGCGACAATCAACGGCGCACGCGCGCTGGGCGTGGACGATCGGCTGGGAACGCTCGAACCCGGCAAGCTCGCCGATCTCGTGATCCTTGCCGGCAATCCGCTCGACGACATCCGGAACACGCGGCGCGTCCGGATCGTCGTCAGGAACGGCGTCGTCCACGATGCGGCTGCGCTACTGGAGTCCGCGAAGGGTCGGATCGGGCCGAAGGATCGGGCGGACGAGACGAACTGGTAGCCCAGCCGCCAGCGCCAGCCTAGCGCCAGCGCCAGCCGAGCCCCCCGCGCCAACCGGACGCGGAACCCGTTCTGCAGAATGGCCGGTCCTCACAGCCGAGCGGGCTGTTCACGTATGACAGTCGCCGCACGGTCGGCCGCGCCCATGTTACAGTGCGCCATTCTGCAGAACGGGTTCCGCGTCCGACGACGCCGACGACGCCGACGACGCCGACGACGCCGACGACGCCGACGGCGCCGGCACCAGCACCACCTTCGCCCACCCCTCTTCCCGCGCCGCGAGCCGGCGATACGCCTCCACACCCTCCGACAGCGGCAGCCGGTGCGAGATCAGCTCGCCGAGCAGCCGCGCGTCGCGCTGCGCCAGCTCGAGCGCAGCGGGCAGCATGCGTCGCGCCGGGCAGCGGCCGGAAGCGTACGTGAGGTTCCGGTCGTAGATCTCGCCGGGTGAGAGCGCGAGGTGCGGCTCGGTGTGGACACCGACGGCGGCGAGGGTGCCGCCGGGACGCAGGAGGTCGGCGGCCGAGCGCGTCGCCTGCGCGGATCCGACGGCCTCGATGACGCGATCAACGCCGCGCCCGCCGGTGCGCTGGCGCACGAATGTCATCGCGTCAGAGTCACCGATCCGCACGGTCGTCGCGCCGAACCGTTCGGCGATCGCCAGCCGTGACGACACTGCGTCCAGGGCGAACACCTCGCGCGCGCCGCGTGCGAGCGCCGCCCTGATGGCCAGCAGTCCGACCGGTCCGCAGCCGACGATCGCGACGGCATCGCCTGCGCGGACATCCGCCAGCTCCGCCGCGAAGAGCGCCGTGGACAGCACATCGCCGGCGAGCAGCGCCAGAGCATCATCGTGCAGCACGTCAGGCACCAGCACGAGCGTCGTGTCCGCGAGCGGTACGCGCACCAGCTCCGCCTGCGCGCCGTGCAGCCCGCGGCCGTTCTCCACCCAGCCGAAGAGCTGGCCGCGGACGCAGCGCGATGTGAGTCCACTCCCGCACGCAGGGCAGGCGCCGCAGCTGGTGGTGAATGGCGCGACGACGCGGTCGCCGCGCCGGAACGTGTGCACGTCGCTGCCGACTTCCACAACCCTGCCGACCAGCTCATGTCCCATGATGGTGCCGCGGTCCAGGCCGCGCTCGCGGCCCAGATACGGGTGCAGGTCGGAGCCGCAGATCCCCGCTGCGTGCACCTGGACGATGACGTCACCGGCGTCGACAATGACGGGTTCGGCGACCGTCGCCAGCGACAGCGTCTCCACATCCTCGAATATGATTGCGCGCATGCGGCTCCGTTCGGTGCACGGCCCGGGTTGCGAAACTTGCGTTTTCCTATAGTAATGGGCTGCGCAGACCGCGCGCTCGTCGCTGCTCGCGGGTCGCCGCGACTCCCGGCCGCCGGGCCTCCCTGCTGGCGCCGCCATCGTCCGATGCCGGGCCTCGCGCTTGCGCTGCTGTCCGACGCCGGGCCTCCGCGCTGGGTGATTCCCTCATGCACTGTCCGTGAAACGCCCATGTAACGCCCGCGACACGACGTCTCCCTAGCATTTTGAGCGGATGACCGGCAACGGCACCCGCTGTCTGTAACACGACCTGAACGATGGAGGCACTATGTATCATACGATCCTGCGTCGCCTGGTCCCGCTCAGCCTGGTGGTGCTGAACGCGTGCAGCGCCGGCGAAGGTGCGCACGCCCAGGGTGCACCGGAAGGCGAAGTCGCTACCGCGCAGCAGGACACGGGCGTTCCGCTATACGACAATCTCGGCGATCACCATTTCGCCGTCAGGGCCAGTGACCGGGCGCAGCGGTATTTCGACCAGGGCATGCGCCTCTACTACGCGTTCAACCACGCGGAGGCCATCCGCGCGTTCAACGAGGCGGCGCGGCTGGACCCGGATTGCGCCATGTGTTACTGGGGAACGGCGCTTTCGTACGGGCCGAACATCAACATGCCGATGGATTCGGCGAGCGGTGTCGCGGCGTATGAGGCGATACAGAAGGCCGTCGCACGGCTGGCGACCGCGGCGCCGGGCGAACGCGCACTGATCGAAGCGCTGGCGGTCCGCTACGCCGAGGTGCCGCCCGCCGACCGGGCCGCTCTCGACTCGGCCTATGCGGACGCGATGTCAGAGGTGGCAGCGGAGTACCCGGATCATCCGGAAGTGTTGTCGCTGTATGCCGAGTCGATGATGGACCTGAGCCCGTGGCAGTACTGGAATCGGGACGGCTCGCCGCGGCCTGCGACGCCCGGGATCCTCGCCACGCTGGAGAAGGTCATCGCGGCGCAGCCGAACCATCCCGGAGCGAACCACTTCTACATCCACGCGGTGGAGGCGGTCGATCCGGAGCGGGCGGTACCGATGGCGGAGAACCTCGCGGGGCTGATGCCGGGCGCAGGTCACCTCGTCCACATGCCGGGGCACATCTACGTGCGTGTGGGTCGCTACGAGGATGCGATCAAAGCGAACGAGCACGCGGTTCACGCGGACGAGTCGTTCATCGCCGATCACAGGCCAGGCGCCAACATCTATACGCTGGGATATTATCCGCACAATTACGACTTCCTGGCGTTTGCGGCGAGCATGATCGGTCGCAGCGAGCAGGCGATCGGCGCGGCGGACCGCATGGCAGCGCTCGTGAAGCCGGAAATGCTCGGTGCACCGGGTCTCACGGTGCTGCAGAATCACCTGTCGCGCGCACTCCAGTTCCGCGTGCGGTTCAGCCGGTGGCAGGAGATCCTCGATGCAGCGGAGCCGCCGGCCGTCGCGCCGTATGCGCGTGCGATCTGGCACTACGCACGAGGACGCGCGTTCGCTGCTAACGGGAATGTGGACGCTGCAGTGACGGAGCTCGCGCGACTGCGCAGCGAGGCATCGCACGCGTCACTTCAGAATGCCGCAGTCGAGTTCAATGCGGCAACGGCATTGCTGGCGATCGCCGCCAACGTGCTGGATGGTCACATTGCCGCGGCGCGCGGCGACTATGCCGTCGCCATTCAGCGTCTGACTGCGGCCGCCGCGGGCGAGGATGAGCTCGTGTATGGCGAGCCGCCGGAGTGGAGCGTGCCCGTGCGCCACGACCTGGGCAACGTGCTCCTCGAGGCAGGACGCGCGGCCGAAGCCGAGACCGTGTTCCGTGAGGACCTGCGCCGGTTCCCCGAGAACGGCTGGGCGCTCGACGGCCTCGCCCGCAGCCTCACGGCGCAGGGTCGCACTGCGGAAGCGGCGGAGGTACGGCAGCGTTTCGAAAAGAGCTGGAGGACGGCGGACGTGAAGATGTAGTGTTCGACAGACCGGCGCGGTCGAGGAGGCCGCGCCGGTCTGCCTGCTCTAACCGAGAAGCGACTCGCCGCGCTCGAGGTGATCGAGCAGGGCCTCGAGATGAAGACGTGCCCGCTTCGCTACGGCGCCGTACGCGGCGTGGGAGCCCCAGATCGAGCCGGCCATGATCGGGAGCGCGACCAGTGCCGCAGGCGGCGCTACCATGAGGCCGGCAATGACCCCCGCCGCAATCGCACCCGCCCCCCCGCTGGAACCAATGCCTGCCCAGTACGCCGTGCGCTGGTTGGCGAGATCCAGTGTGAGCGTCACGTACGCGAACCCCTGCTCGAGCGGCGTCACGGACACCTCCGTGCTGCGCGCGGAACGCAGATCGAACCCCGCGCCAATGCGCGTCGGTCTGCGACCCGATACGACGACGCGCGTCGCATCCATCACGCGGGCCATCTCCACCTGGAAGCCGCCGCTCTTCTCATAGATCGTGCGGTCCGGCAGACGCCGCAGCACGGCGAGGTACTGTGTGTCGACGAGGTACTTCTCGACGTGCCGGCGAACTGACTCGGCCGTGCCCGGTACCGTGCGCGATGCGCTGACCCGCGCGGGGCCCAGCAGACCGCCGCCTCCCTCAGCGGGCGTCGCCTCCGCGGTCACCTCTGCCAGCGCGCGGCGCATGTGCCCGGGCGCGATGCCGAGCTCACCGCCGATCCGTACGAGTTCCGCGTCGCTGATGCCCGGGTCGCCGGTCGTGTCCGCCTCGTGCGTCTGCAGCTCGATCGCGCGCCGCACGACGGCCTCCACCTGCTCGGTGTTGAGCCGGCGCTCGGGAACCTTCGACGACGTTGCCGGTGTGCGCGCTGGATCAGTCATGGTCAGTCTGTTATACGCCACCGTTCATACCCGCACAAGCCGAGGGCGCACCGGGGTCGGCGGACTACCGGTTTGTCGCGTGCTCACCACCCGTTGTATTCTGCGTGCATGGAATTCCATCTGACCCGGACGCTCGAGATCCTCGAGCGCACACCTGCGACGCTGCGCGCGCTGCTCGCCGGTCTGTCCGATGACTGGACGACGACGAACGAGGGTCCCGACACCTTCAGCGCAATCGACAACCTCGCCCACCTGGTGCACGGCGAGCGCACGGACTGGATCGCGCGCGCACGCATCATCCTCGCACAGGGCGAGTCGCGCCGCTTCGAACCATTCGACCGCTTCGCGCACTACCACGAGAGTGCAGGGAAGACCGTCGCGGACCTGCTCGACGAGTTCGCCGGGCTGCGCAGCGACAACCTGACGACGCTCCGGTCATGGCAGCTCACCGATCGCGAGCTGTCGCTGGAGGGCGAGCACCCAGCGCTCGGCACAGTCACTCTCGGTCAGCTCCTGTCCGCCTGGACCGTGCACGACCTCGGCCACATCGCGCAGACGTCGCGCGTCATCGCGAAGCAGTACCGCGACGCGGTCGGACCGTGGCGCGAGTACCTGCCCGTGCTGGATCGCAGGTAGGTGCAGCGATAGCTGGCGTTCCGAGCCGGGAGCAGGGGGTTGGAGGACCGGGG
The DNA here is from genome assembly GCA_035461765.1 of Longimicrobiales bacterium. Taxonomy (GTDB): domain Bacteria; phylum Gemmatimonadota; class Gemmatimonadetes; order Longimicrobiales; family RSA9; genus SH-MAG3. The sequence continues at coordinate 67,196 of DATHUY010000035.1, read as the reverse complement.
AGGTCGGGGAACGGCCGGGCCGGAGTGACCGGGAGACTGAGGGGCCGGGAGACGAGAGAGCGGGGAGACCGGGAACTCTGGGAAACCGGGGGAGTCGCGGGGAACTCGGCGAGACCGGCGAGACCGGCGAGACCTGCGAGACCGGAGAGACTCCGGGGCGGCGGGCCCTCCAACAGCTGCGAATCGTCCATTTCTCGATCCTGCCGACCGTCGATGGAGGATTCGCAGCCCATGCGGCCCCCAATCCTCCAGTCGAAAGGCGCCGACGAATAGACGTGGAGGATTCGCCGTCCATGGTGCGGCCAATCGTCCACTCCGCCACGTGAGCCGCAGCGGATGGACGGTTGGCGACCGCCCCCCATTGGCGCGGGCCCCCATTGCCGCCGGCTCCTTTGGCTGGCGGGCCCCGCGTTGCCCGCCGTTTCGGCCCGCCCCTCGTTGGCGCCCACCCGCATTGGCGCCCGCCCGCCGTTGACGCCCGCCCCTCGTTGGCGCCCCCGCATTGCCGCTCGCCCCCATTGCCGCGCCCGCGTCACCCCGCGTCCGGCCGCCCCGCCCTCCGTCGCGCGTCTTTGCCCAGCCGCAACGTCGCTCCCACACCCAACTCTTGACCACACGCACCCGCACCTCTACCTTATTCTAATAATCTATAGAATAGCAGTAGACCGCCATGGGATACGACAAAGACCAGATCTACCAGCAGTTCGCCCGCATCGGGAAGGCGCTCGCCAGCCCGGCCCGCCTGGAGATGCTCGACCTGCTGTCGCAGGGCGAAAAGACGGTCGAGCAGCTGGCGGAGCAGGCGCGACTCGGTGTTAAGAACGCCAGCGCGCATCTGCGCGTGCTGCGGGAGGCGCGGCTGGTGGACAGCCGCAAGGAGTCGCCGCACGTCGTCTATCGGCTGGCGGACGAGGCGGTGCTACGGGTCGTGCGCGAGCTGGAGTCGCTGGCGCGGCTGCGGCTGGCAGAGGTCGAACAGATCTCGCGGCTCTATTTCGACGCCCCGACGCAGCTGGAGCCGATCGACGCGACGGAGCTGCTGCGCCGGGTGGAGGCGGGAGACGTGACGGTCCTGGACGTGAGACCGCCGGACGAATACCGCGCTGGCCATATCCCCGGTGCGCTCTCGATGCCGGTGGAGCAGCTCGAGCGGCGACTCTCGGAGATCCCGGCGGATCGACCGGTGATCGCATACTGCCGCGGGCCGTTCTGTGTGTTCGCCGGCGATGCGGTCGAGAGGCTGCGCGAGCACGGCTATGCGGCCGAACGGATGGCGGACGGGCTCCCGGACTGGCGGCTGGCCGGGCATCCCGTAGCAACCGGCGACGAGTGAACCGTTCTACGTCGCGGATCGCGGGCCTGAGTCACGCGGCCGGGCGCCGCGGCCCTGCGAGGAGGCCATCAACGCACTACCTGAAAGGATCCGAACCATGATTCTGCGACAGTATCTCGATATCGACCCCGTAGTTTCCGCCTCCTATCTGCTCGGCTGCGGTGGCAAGGGCCTGGGCGCGGTGGTGGATCCGACGGAGGACATCGACCGCTACCTGCGTGATGCCCAGGAGCTGGGTCTGGCGCTGCGGTATGTGATCGACACGCACGTGCATGCGGATCACATCTCGGGCGGTCGTCGCCTGGCGGAGGCGGCCGGAGCGGAGTACGTGCTGTTCGCGGATGCCGGCGCGCATGGGGAGTTCCGCGGCGTTGCCGATGGCGACGTGCTGGAGCTCGGCAATGTGACCGCCCGCGTACTCCACACGCCTGGACATACGCCCGAGCACATCTCGCTCGTGGTGAGCGATGCGAAGCGCGGCCCGGAGCCGTGGTTCGTCGTCACGGGTCACACGCTGATGGTGGGCGACATGGGCAGGACGGAGCTCGCGTCGAGCGCTGAAGAGGGGGCCCGCGCGCTGTTCCGGAGCGCCGCGCGACTGCGCGAGCTGCCCGACTATCTCGAAGTGCTGCCAGGCGCGTTCTCCGGTTCCGTTTGCGGCCGCGGACTGAGCGGCAAAGCGACGTCGACGATCGGCTTCGAGCGTCGCTTCAACCGTGCGTTCTCGATCCTCGACGAAGAGGAGTTCGTGGAGCTGATGCTGCGCGAGATTCCGCCGCGACCGCCGCGTGCAGCCGAAATACGTGCGGAGAACCTGGGCGTGCCGGAGCTCGCGGGAATCTGAGCGTGACAGCGCGCTCATCCGGCGCGCCGGACGGCGTCGCGCCAGCGCTGGAGCTGGGGCTGCGCGCGAACTGGCGGCAGTTCTGGCTGCTGGTCCTGGTGAATGCATTCGTCGGCGCGATGGTCGGTCTCGAGCGCACGGTTCTGCCGCTGCTGGCCGAAGCGGAGTTCGGGATCGCGAGCAGCACGGCCGCACTGTCGTTCATCGCGACGTTCGGCGTCGTGAAGGCGCTCACGAACTACTTCGCGGGGCGTCTGAGCGATCGCTTCGGTCGCCGGCACGTGCTGCTGGCCGGATGGCTGTTCGCGCTGCCCGTGCCGCTGATGGTGATGTGGGCGCCGACGTGGTCGTGGATCATCGTCGCCAACGTACTGCTCGGCATCAACCAGGGGCTCGCCTGGTCGACGACGGTGATCATGAAGGTCGATCTCGTCGGGCCGCGGCAGCGCGGCCTGGCGATGGGACTGAACGAGTTCGCCGGATACCTCGCCGTCGCACTTGCCGCACTGGCGACCGGCTACATCGCGCAGTCGTACGGACTACGGCCCGAGCCGTTCTACCTGGGCATCGCGTTCGCCGCAGCAGGACTCGCGATATCGTTCGTGTTCGTGCGCGACACGCATGATCACGTCGCCCACGAATCGCAGAATCATGTGCCGCATCCGACCGCAGCCGATCACGGGGCGGACATGTCGACGCGCGAGCTGTTCGCGCGTGCGAGCTGGAAGGATCCCGCGCTCTCCAGTGCCAGCCACGCGGGCATGGTCAACAATCTGAACGATGGCCTCGCCTGGGGCCTGTTCCCGCTCTACTTCGCGGCCGCGGGCATGGACGTTAGACAGATCGGGATCCTGAGCTTCACGTATCCGGCCGTGTGGGGAGTGTTCCAGCTGTGGACGGGCGCGCTGTCCGACCGCGTGGGACGCAAACACCTCATTGCCGGCGGCATGCTGTTGCAGGGCGCCGCGCTCTTGTCCATCGCCGTGGTACGCGGCTTCTGGCCGTGGGTCGGCGCCGCCGCGCTGCTCGGCGCCGGCACCGCCATGGTCTATCCCACGCTGCTCGCCGCGATCGGCGACGTCGCGCATCCCGTCTGGCGCGGCTCGGCCATCGGAGTCTACCGGCTCTGGCGCGACAGCGGCTACGCCGTCGGCGCACTCCTGGCCGGTGCGCTCGCGGACGTGTTCGGAATGAGCTGGGCCATCGGCGTGGTCGCGTTCATCACGATCATGTCCGGCGTCAGCGTCCTGTGGCGCATGCCGGAAACATTGCTTCGGCCGCGTTCGCAGCCACATACTTGACGGCCTTCGATCCTCCAGCCGATGATCCATGTCCCCAGCCCGACCGCATGACCCCGGACGTGCCAGGGCAGTCCATCCGGCGCTGCTCGTCTTCCTCGTCATTGCCGCGGGCACGCTCGTAGCCGTCGGTGCCGCCGGCGCAGGACTCATACTTCCGCCGGTCGATCCGAACCTCACGTGGATCGTGCGGCTGATCGGCGGGCTGGCGGCTGCCGCGGGGCTGGCGGCGCTGCTCTACCAGCGCAGGCGGCTGCTGTCGCGCGCGGACAGACACTACGACCCGGCCGTCGCGGCATTCGTCGCGGCCGCCTCGATCATGGGCACAGTGGCGGTGCTGGCGCTGCTCGGAGGCAACGCCCGATTCGAACGCGAGCCCGTCCCGGGCGTCGCCGCGAGTGCGGCAGTGGACAGCGGGGAGGAGGGCGCTGGCCCGCCGCGCCCGACGAGCGAGCCGACCGGCCTCAGCGGCGGCTTCGGCAGATCCGTCGGCGGGGATCGCTCCGACGGTCCGAGGACCGTTCGTGAGGGGGGCAGCGGGCCGGGCGAAGATGACGCCGGCTTCGACTGGAGGGGGCTCGGTCCTGCCGCCGCCGTTCTCCTGCTGATTCTCCTGCTGGCCACGGTCGCGATCGCGCTCTGGATCCTCCGGCGCCGGTGGGGTGTGCCCGGGCAGGATCTCCCCGATGACGTCCCGGTCGCCGCGGCCGATGCCGAGGCGGGCCTGCGCGCGTCGCTCGACGAGGTCGCGTACGCCGGCCGGGACCCGCGTGGTCAGATCACCGCCGCATACCGCCGTCTGCTGGGCGCGCTCGCGGAGGCCGGCGCACCGCGGCAGCCGCAGGAAGCGCCCTACGAGCACCTGCGCAGGGCGCTCGGCCCGCTCGCCGTGGACCCCGCGCCGATGCACCGGCTGGCGGAGCTGTTCGTGATCGCGCAGTTCAGCGACCACCCGGTGACCGATGCTCACCGGGCCGCAGCGGCCGAAGCGCTGGAAAGCGCGCTGGCCCGCCTGCGCGCGGCAGAGCCGATCCCGGAGATCACGAACGCATGAACGAGCGCACGTTCCGGCCGGCCAACATCGCCGCGGCCGCCGTGATGATCGGTGGGCTGCTCGCCCTCCTCCTGCCGCAGCACGGTGCGACGATCCTGCGCCTGGTGATCGTCACGATCGCGGCGGCCGCCGGCGTCTACGCGCTGGCGGTGCGCGCGCCGCCCGCGTGGTGGAAATCGCCGTTCGACCAGGTGCGCAACCGACGCGAACGCGAGGAACGCGACGAGATCGACTGGATCCGCTCGAAGCTGGTCGGCCCCCGGCAGCGGATCACGCGCGGCCGGGCCGTACCGCCCGAAACTCTGCGCCTGCTTCAGCCGCTGATCGAGAGCGCGCTCGAACGCGAGGGCTTCGATCCGGCCGATCGCTCATCGATCGAGTCCGCCCGCGACCTGCTCTCACCGCTCACGGCCGCGGTGCTCGACACCGAGCCGCTGAAGCGTGGATTTCAGTTTCGCATGGTACGACCGGATGCAGCTGCCACCGCCGTTGTCGTCCACGCCGTTCTGGACGGCCTCGAGCGGCTGAGCGACGGCACCCGGTCTCCCCACCTCTCATGACAGCGAGCGACATGTCTGCATCCGAGCTACCGTTCGACGACGCGGCGCGCGTGGTCGACGCGATCGTCGACGAAGTGTGCAGAGCCGTGGTCGGCAAGCGCGATGTCATACGACTGATCCTCGCGGGACTGATCGCCGATGGTCACGTGCTGCTCGACGACGTGCCGGGCGTCGCGAAGACGTTGACGGCGCGATCGATCGCGGCCGCTGCCGGTCTGAAGTTCTCGCGCGTGCAGTTCACACCGGACATCCTGCCCGCGGACATCACGGGGTCGCTCGTGCTCGATATGGCGACGCAGCGTCCCGTGTTCCGGCCGGGCCCGGTGTTCACCGACCTGCTGCTGGCCGACGAGGTGAACCGCGCGCCAGCCAAGACGCAGGCAGCGCTGCTCGAAGCGATGCAGGAGCGGCAGGTGACGTCGGACGGCGTCGCGCACACACTGCCGCGGCCGTTCCTGGTGATCGCCACGCAGAACCCGATCGAGTCGGAGGGCACGTATCCGCTGCCGGAGGCGCAGCTCGACCGGTTCCTGCTGCGCACGACGATGGGCTATCCGTCCGAGAGTGACGAGGTGTCGCTGCTTACCGCGCGCATCGAGCGACGCACGGAGGAGGTGAGCCTCACACCCGCGTGCGACGCCGCCACGTTCGTCGCGGTGCAGCAGTCGCTCGAGGACATCCACATCGATCCGCGACTGCTCGAATACTGCGTTGCGCTGGTGCGCGCGACACGCGCGGAAAACCAGCTCGAGGTGGGCTCGAGCCCCCGCGGCACGCTCGCGCTCGTGAAGCTGACACGCGCGGCCGCGCTGCTGGCGGGACGCGACTTCGTCAGTCCTGATGACATCCGCGCGATGGCGGTGCCTGCGCTCGCCCATCGCGTGGTGCTGAGCGACGACGCGTGGGCGCGCGGCACGAATCCCGGCGACCTCGTCCGACGCGCCGTGGACCGCGTGCCCGTTCCACTGCTGACGCGATGATCGCGCGACAGCGCGCCGATCCGCGGCTGCCGGCGTATCTGATCGCCGGGTTCGGTGCACTGCTCGTCGCCATCGCGACAGGGCAGGGCAGTGTCGCGGCACTCGGCGCGCCGTTCCTCGCGCTCGCTGCCATCGGCCTCATCGGGCGCGAGCCCGCCGTCGTTACCGGCAACGTGACACTGTCGGCCGCACGCGTGATCGAGGGCGATGTGATCGACGGTGTCGTAACCATCGAACGCGATAGTGATGCGGAAGTGGATGTGATGGTCGCAGGACTGCGCGGCGTCGCGCCGGCAGATGCAGGCACGCTCATTGGCTGGTCTTTGCCGCCCGGCAGTGGACCGGTGACGCTGCCGTTCCGCATGCGCGCGCAGTCGTGGGGAGTGCACGACGTGGGAACACTGTGGGTGCGCGTGCGCCGGCCGGGCGGGCTCCTGATTCGTGAGCAGAAGCTTGCGGGCGCACCGACCGTGCGCGTGCTTCCGACGCCGCTCCGGCTCGACCGTCTGCTGAAGCCGGCCGAGCCGCGCGCGATCGCCGGTGTGCATCGCTCGCGCTTCCGCGGTCACGGCACCGACTTCGCGGAGCTGCGGCCGTACCAGCCGGGCGATCGGCTGCGCGACCTGTCGTGGAGCACATCCGCTCGCTTCGGCAAGCCGTGGGTCACGGTCAACCACTCCGAGCGCACCGGTACCGTTCTGCTACTGCTCGATGCGTTCTTCAGCGAGGAGCAGCGCAGCACCGAAGCGCTGGCGCGCGCCGCACGCGCCGCGTGGGCCGTGGCATCGGTCCACCTGAAGGCCCAGGACCGGGTGGGCCTGCTCGCGCGCGGTCGAACGACCGCGTGGCTGCCGCCGCGCGGCGGACGGCGCGCGCGGTGGCTGCTGCTGGATGAGCTGCTGGCCGTCGGCGGTGCGACGCAGGACACGGTTCTCGAGCGCCGTCGCGGCAGCCGCGTCATCGTGCCGTCGGACGCGCTTGTCGTCGGCATCACCGGCCTCGGCTGGCGACAGTTCACGCGCGATCTGCTGCACTACCGGCGCGCGGGTCACCCGACAGTCGCACTCGTCATCGACACGTCGGATCTGCTGCCGCAGTCCGACGATCGCGTGGACGACGCTGCCCGGCGCATCTGGCTCGCACGACGATACGCGGAGCGACATGCGCTCGAGCGCGGCGGTGTGCCGACCGCACTGATCACGGCCGGCGAAGGCGTCGGTCCCGCGATCTCCGCTCTGCGCCGCAGGATGGTGAGGCCGGTCAGGCCGGGAGCGCTGACACGATGAGTGATGCGCGCGCAGTGTCGCGCTTCGGCACGGACGCGATGCACATCGCCGCGATGGCTCTCGTCGTCGCAGCCGCAATCGCAGGGACCGGCGCCGTGATCGGCGGCACGGCCCTGCACGTGCTCGGGGCGGCCGCATACATCGCGATCGCTGTCAGTGCATTGTTCGCTCCGGCGATGATCATGGTCCAGGTGGCCGCAGGGCAGGTCATCGTCGCCGGAGTACTGCTGCGCCCTGACGCGCCCGGCGCGCTGTTGCGTCCGGACGCTCCGGGCATGCTGCTGCTGGTGGCGATGCTCATCGGAGTCGTGGCCACCGCCGAGCTGCTCGCCGTCGTCGACCGGGTCGTGACGTCGGTCGATCACGATCCGCGCGACGACCTCCGCCGGGCTGGCCTCGCCGCGGCCGTCGCGGGTGTCACGTTCGGCTTCGTCCTCCTGCTTGGCAGCATGCCGGGGCCGACCGGACTTGCGGCGGTGGCGCTCGCATCGGTGGCGTGCGTCATTGTTGCGCTCGTGCTCTCGGCTCAGCGCCGGTAACCCGCGCCGTTACCGACGCGCCGCTACCGGTCCGCGCCGCGACCGGGGCGCTGCCCAATCGGATCAGAGCCTGCGCGGCTGCATCGCGCCAGGCGTGGAATTCCGGATCGCTGTCGGACCACCAGCCGACCACACGACGATAGTGCTCGCGTGCTTCGTCGAGGCGTCCGCCCGCTTCGTGAATCTGCGCGAGGTGATACTGCGCGGGCACGAAGTGCAGCCAGTCGTAATGGTAGAACGTTTCCAGCCAGCGCTGTGCATCGCCGGGTCTGTCCTGGTCGATGAGCAGGCGCGCAACCTGGTAGCGTAGCACCTTGCCGGGAAACTCTCCGCGGTAGCCCTGGGCCTGGACGCGGGCGAGTGTCCGCTCCAGGTCCGCGAGCGTACCCGTGCCGCGGCGCAGGTCCAGGTATGCGCGCAGGACCCGCCCGTATTCGCCCTGGAGCCTGAAAGCCGTGGGTCCGCGCACTGCCTCGAGCGTGCGCTCGTCCGCCTGCATGCCGGGCACCTGCGTCTCGATACCCCGGATGGCCTGCTCCGCACCGTGCCAGTCACCCCGCTCTACGGCGAGCAGACCCAGCCAGAAGTGATCCTCGGGCAGCGGATCGCGCGACAGCACCTCGGCGGCATGTCGCGCACCGGCCGTATCGGGATGGCCGGAAACGTGAAACATGATCACGAAGCGCGCCGCGTCCACGTTCACGTACGGTACCGAGTCCGCCTGGGCGAGGACCTCCCGCGCCGCTCGCAGCTGTCCGCGAACGGCGCGCGCCTGGAGCGTTCGCCAGAGCGCCATCACTCGCTGGCGCGGCGGGTGCTCCGGCCGGATACGCTGACGGTCCAGCACTTCCATGCGTTCGAGTGCGGCGGGCGCAACGGCCAGCGTCACCCAGCCGCACCGCAGTGCCTCGCGGTCAACCGCATCCAGCGAGGCGATTGCCCGTGCGCGCGCGGCTGCGTCGCCCCAGGCGATGTCATACGCGATGCGATACCCCTCGCATTCTCCGTCACTGATCCGTGTATACGCACCGATCATGGTGCGCGCGCGCGCACTGTCCAGCCGAAGGACGGCATCCTCGATCAGATGGATGTAGACCTTCGCATACTGCGGGGAGAGTGCCATTGCGTTGTCGAGGGCGGTGCGGAATGCGCGCGCCGGCTCGAGCCGGATGCCGCCGGAATGGAACAGCTCGTCGCCCAGGTGATACCAGCCGTCGAGGTCGTCCGGATACTTCGACGTCAGCGTCTTGAGCAGTGACGCATCGCCTGCCGCGACTCCTCTCAGGAGGAGCGCATCGCGTTCGGGCAGGCGGTCGGCAAAACGCGACGCGCGGTCGAGGTATTCGCGCACCAGGGCGGGCTCATCCAGCCACACGTAGGACCCTGCCAGACGGAAGAGCGCCCGTGCGAACGTCGAGTCGTGTTCGACAGCCTGCTGGAAATGCGCGGCGGCATCGCGCCAGTGACCCTGCCGGTAGTAGCGCTCGCCTTCCACGTATGACTTCACGGCCCGCACGGACGTGGTCGTGATGCGGCCGAGGTTCACGGGCGGTGCTTCGCGCGACACCGGCAGCAGGCCGCGCCGGATGAGCTCGATGGTGAGCGCATCGACGAGCTGAAGCACATCATCCGCCGCGCCGTCAACCTGTGCCGTGCCTCGCATGCGGGACGCAGCGACATCGTACACGGCGGCACTGATGCGGACAGCATCGCCGTGTCGCACGACCGTTCCGGTAATGACCCAGCTCGCGGACGCGAGCCGGCCGACTTCGAGCGGCAGAAACTCCTCGATACCCGATCGGTCCCGGGCGAGCACGCGTGAGCGCATCGCCAGCACAGTGTGCGGGTCGATCTTCCGAAGCTCACCGAGTCCGTCGATGTTGAAGGAGAGCAGGTCGACGATGCCTTCGTGCCAGAAGTCGACTTCGTCGCCCGCTACGTCGAAGGGCAGCACCGCGACCGCGGGTACGGCAGCCACGGCGGTGGGACTCGACAGCGGCGCGGCGCGCGACGAGCGCAGCCGCTCACCACGTGCGATCCACGCGGCTGCGCCGGCGGCCACGAGCAGCAGGACCACGAGACCCGCGGCCAGCCGGGGGAAGCCGGCGGTCAGCACGCGACGACTAACCCGCTGCGTCAGCGCGTGCGCGCTCCTGCTCCGCGGCGCACGATCCGGTGCCTCACGGAGCGAATGCAGCACGGCTGTCAGCGTCGCGACCACGGTGGCTGCATCCGCGCAGCGCTCGGCGGGGTCGGGTCGCAGCAGCGATCGCAGCAGCTCATCGAGATCCGGAACGTCGTCGCGTGAGTGTGCGAGCATCTCCTGCAGCACCATTCCGAGCGACCACAGGTCCGCGCGCGCGTCCACGTCGCCGCCGGCCGCCTGCTCCGGCGCCATGTAGCGCATGGTGCCCGGCGTCTCGCCCGGACGCGTGAGATTCACGTCCACCAGCTTTGCCACGCCGAAGTCCAGGATCTTCACGACGCCGGCGCCCGTCAGCAGGAGATTGGCGGGCTTGATGTCACGGTGGACGATGCCGCGCTCGTGCGCGGCTGCAAGACCGCGCGCGACCTGCAGCGCGGTCTGCAGGGCCTCCGTCGTGGAAAGCGGACCGCGCGCCAGCCGGCTGCGCAGTGTCTCACCATCATAGAACGGCATGACCATGAAGAGTGCGCCGTCATCCGTCGTCGCGACCTCGAAGAGAGTGCAGACGTTCGGATGGTCGAGCGCCGCGATGGTACGCGCTTCGGCGAGGAACCGCTGGCCGGCCATGTCGTCGCGGCCGAGCCATGGGGGCAGAAACTTGAGTGCGACGTCGCGATCGAGAAGCGTGTCGCGCGCCCGATAGACATCTCCCATCCCGCCGCGGCCGGCCAGCTCACCGATCTCGTACTGCCCGATCGTGCGGCCGGTCATGCCTGTGCCGGCAAGCGCGGACGCGAACGACTGGAGCCCGAGCGTCGCACCCAGACGATCCATCGGGCCCTCGGCATCGTGCGCGGCCAGCAGCGCTGCCACCTCCTCGGCGAGCGCGGCGTCATCTGCCGCGATCTGCGCGAGCGCACGGGCTCGGGCTGCGCCGTCGAGTGCGGCCAGCCTGTGGAAATGCGCCTCAGCCCGGCCCGGCCCGTCCCCGTCCATGCGCTCTCTCCTCATCGCGGGCTCCGTCGTGCGGTCGGCCCGTTCTGCACGGTGTCGCGGGCCCCGATGAGCCCGTCCGGCCGGATTCTGCGCTTCCTGAGACAACCCCGGACGCCGCGCGAACCGGCCGGCGTCCCCTCACTTCCCGGTCACGGAGGTCCGAAATGCGCTCCATCCTCACCGTCACCGCACTCGCCACAGCGGCCGGCGTCGCCATCGCCGCCTGTGACGGCGCAGCGCCCACCGACAGTATCGAAGCCACCGCACACGACCATGACGCCGCGCTCGCCGGACCGTCGCCCGCATTCCAGAAGAAGATGGCGGAGCTCAGGAAGTGGTCGGCACCGTTCCATAACCTCGACGCCGCCGCGGCGGCGGGCTACGACCTCAACTTCGGCTGCGTCGATGAGACGGTCAACGGCGTCGATCCGTCGATTGCACGCGGCATGGGCTACCATGTCACGCGCGGTGACGTGGACATCGTCAATGACGGAGTGATCGACATCGACCAGCCGGAATTCCTCGTCTACGCGCCTCACCAGAATGATGCGCAGCTGCCGAAGGAAGAGCGGCTCCGTGCGGCCCGGCTCGTCGCCTTCGACTACTACGTCCCCGCCAGCGAATGGCTCGACCCGGATCCGCCTGAGTTCTTCGGCATGCCGTTCCACTGGTCCGAGGCCTTTCAGGGGTGGATCCGTCATTTCTATCTCTGGGGCAACAACCCGGACGGCATAACCTCCGATTTCAACCCGGCCACCGCACTGTGCACGGAGCTGCTCAACCCGTAGGTCGGCGCGCGAGACGCTGACAAGCTGGCGACGTTGCGGCACTCGCTGCCTTCGCCGCGTGCCCGGCAATACCGTCGAGACTACGCGAGCTCGCGGTTGAGCCAGGCCCGGGCCAGCTGCCAGTCGCGTTTGACGGTCGCCGGAGAGAGTTCCATCACGGTGGCGATCTCCGGCACCGTCATGCCCGCGAAGAACCGGCATTCGACGATGCGCGCGAGGCGCGGGTGCGTATCCGCGAGCCTGTGCAGCGCCGCATCGAGCGCGATGAGCTGTTCGGCATTGTCGTCGGAGAGGACCAGCGTCTCATCGAGCCGGACGTGCACCTGGTTCCCGCCCCGTTTGATGGCGCTGCGTCGGATCGCGTAGTCGATCAGGATGCGGCGCATCGCGCGCGCGGCTTCCGCGCAGAAATGCTCGCGGTTCTGCCAGGTGACACGCTCCAGCCGGGCGAGCTTCAGATAGGCTTCATGCACGAGTGCAGTGGTGCCGAACGTATGATCGGCGCGCTCGGCCTTCAGGTCGCGGTGGGCGATCCGTCGCAGCTCCTCGTAGACCTCGGGCACAAGCGCATCGAGCGTCTGACGGGGGCGTGAGGACTTCGACTGGACGGATGTGGACATCGGCCTCGCTCGCTGGACTGGCCTGCGTGGGTGCCGCCTGCCGCAACTTCGAACCGGCCACTGGTGGTGTCAAGGACTGCACTGCCGGCTGCATGCCGCCCTACCGCTGTATCCACGGACGAAACTGGTCGCAGGCCAGGCTCCGATCTCTCCGCAATCCGCGGCAGCCACATGCGTTTATTGTCGCAAACGCGCTTCTCCGCGGGCAGTCAGCCGGCGGTCGCCGCGCCATTCTCGGCTCACGAATGACATGGCAGTATATTTGTTGGCTGGACGTGCATGTAAGCTGCAAACGGAGAGAATCGATGTGTCATCGTGTTCAGTGCAGTATCTGCGGTAAACCGACGTGGGCCGGATGCGGTCTCCACATCGAGCAGGCGCTTGCCGGTGTGCCGGTGAACAAGCGCTGCAAGTGCGAGCGGAAGAAATCATTCTGGCAGCGCCTGTTCGGGCAGTGAGGCGCTCCCCGCGCTCCATGGATTCCTGGTCGCGCGACCATATCTCACAGACACGGGGGAACGCGTGAGCAACCTGGACGACGAGTTCCCGCTCGGTGACGGCGTCGCCGACCTCACGACGTGGGTCGCGTGTCCGTACTGCGGCGAGGAGGTCGAGCTGGTGGTCGATCCGGGCGGCGGCGCGCTGCAGCAGTATGTCGAGGATTGCGAGGTCTGCTGCCGGCCGATGCAGCTCACGGTGACGTGGGACGATGAGGGTACGGCACACGCGGACGCTGTCACCGACGAGGATGCCTGACATGTGGCGAGCGCTGACAACCGCACTTGCCGCGGCCGTGATCGTGGCGGGAACGGCGTGCGGCCCGCGACCCGGTGATGTCGCCGCAGACGGCGGGTCCGATGACGCCATGGCCGACTCTGGTGCCGGCGTACCGGATCCCACGATGTCCGACGGTACGGCGCGCGCAGGTCGCGCGGTCGCGCTCACGTTCGATGACCTGCCGGTCATCTCGACCACGCCCGACACGGCTGTGCAGTGGGCGGTCACGCGCGGCATCCTGAACGCGCTGGACGCGGCGGGCGCGCCGGCGATCGGCTTCGTGAACGAGAACAAGCTCGGCGCAGGCGCGGCACGTGACGCACGCACGCGGATGCTCCGCGCCTGGCTCGAGGCTGGTCACGACCTCGGCAATCACAGCTACTCGCACCCCGACATCAACACGACTTCTCTTGACGCGTATACGACGGACATCGTGCGGGGCGAGGATGTCACGGCACGACTGCGCGGGGCGCGGCCGGTGTTCTTCCGGCATCCGTTCCTGCACGCCGGACCGGACTCCGCCAGGAAGCACGGACTCGAGCAGTTCCTCGATGAGCGCGGCTACCGCGTGGCGCCGGTCACGATCGACAACCAGGAGTGGGTCTTTGCACGCGCCTACGACAACGCGCTCGACGGGGCGGACAGCGCGCTGGCACGGCGCGTCACGGATGCGTACCTGACGTACATGGACACGATCTTCGGGTTCTACGAGGCGCAGGCTCGGGCGATCGTGGGACGCGAGCTGCCGCAGGTGCTGCTGCTGCACGCCAACCGCATCAACGCGGCCACGCTCGATGAGCTGCTCGCGATGGCGCGCCGGCGCGGATACAGGTTCATCACGCTGGAGGAGGCGCTCCGGGACCCGGCATACGACCGTGACGATTCCTATATCGGACCCGCAGGCATCACGTGGCTGCACCGGTGGGCGATCAGCGACTCGCTCGATCGCTCGATCTTTCGCGGCGAGCCTGAGCCGCCACCGTTCGTCGCGGAAGCCACCCGTTAGTGCGACGCACGCCGTCACATGCGGCGCGAAGCGCGCGCCTGCTGGTCCTGCTCTGGCTGGCGTATGTCTCGAGCGTCTGGCTGATCGCCGCATACGTCGCGGCTCACGTGCCATCGCACCGCGTTCCCGCACCACCGGCCGTGGCGACCGCGCCGCTCTCCGCCTGGGACGGCAGCAACTACAACGACATCGCGGTACACGGCTATTCGGCTGCGCCGGATGAGGCGCGGCGTTTTGCATTCTTTCCGCTGCTTCCAGCGGTTTCGCGTCTGCTCGGCGGCACGCGTCACGCCGCGCTCGCCGGCATCGTGCTCAGTCAGCTGCTGCTGCTCGGCTCCATGCTGCTGCTCCGCGAATGGCGCGCGACCGGTGACGCGGTGTTGCGCGCGGAGCCCGGCTTCTGGCTGCTCGTCGCGCCGCTGGCATTCTTCCATGCGGCGTTCTATGCGGAGTCGCTGTATCTCTTTCTGCTGCTCGGCGGCCTGGTGCTGCATCGTCGCGGCCACAACGCCTACGCGATCTGCGCACTGTTCCTCGCCGGGCTCGCGCGTCCGACAGCGATACTCATCCCGGCACTCTTCATCCCGGCGCTGCTGAAACCGGAGACGCGCCGCAGCGCACTCCTGCTCGCCGCGGCGCCGCTGGCCGGTATCGCCGTCTACACGCTGTACGTTGCCGCGCTGACCGGGTCGCTGTTCGGCTATTCCCGGTTGCAGGCGGAACTGTGGCACCACGGCTGGACCGTTCCGTTCCTGCCCGCACTGCAGGAGCTGATGCGCGTGACCACACTCGCGCTCGATGGCGTGCTGCCGCCGCGCGATCTGCTGATCCGGCCGCTCGTGCTGGTCGGGGTCGTGACAGTGCTCGCCGCCGGCTGGCGCCGGCTCGAGCCCGGGCTGCGTGTGTTCGCGATCGTGTCACTGCTGTTCGTGCATTCGCAGGTGCCCAGCCTGTCGAGCGCGCGCTACGATATGGCGATCTTCCCCGCATACGTCGCTCTCGCGGGCATGCCGTTCGTCCGCACACGCAGCGGCGTGCTGCTGGCCGTCGCGCTCGTCATCGTGCAGCTGGCGTTCATGCTCGACTTCATGGTCTGGCGCTGGGCCGGATGAGTGGCGCGGCGCGGCGGGCGCCATCGACCGCCGCGCGCGACCGTTATCCCCAGCGCGGAGACTCGTCCGGACTGATGCCGAGCGTCAGCTTCGCCGCCAGCTCGTGTGACAGCATCGAGTTGGCGGGGTGGATGCGGCCGAGTCGCGCGTCACGGAAAAGCTGCTCGAACGGGCCCTTGCGGAAGATGCCGAAGCCGCCGGCAACGTCGAGTGAGCGATCGACGACCTTCCATGCCGACTCTACGGCATGGTACTTGGCCGCGACGATCCTGATGACCCACGCGGCGCCGTAGTCCACGCCGTCGCTCCACTCCTGGGCGACGCGGTCGAGGTGCGGGTCGATCCCTTCGATCTCGAGCACCATCTCGCCGATCGCGTTCTGCACGCCGGGGTGGTAGGCCATCGAGCGCGAGACGCCGAGAGAACCGCGCTTCTTTGCGACTTCGATCGAGAGATCGAGCGCGCGTCGCGCCATGCCACTGTATACGTTGCCGAAGCCCATGAGCGCCCACGCAAAAACACCGAGCACGAACGCATCGAGGCCGGCGGCACCGGCGGGCACGACGCGCGCGATGAAGCGGTCCGGCACGAACGCGCCATCGAGCACGGTGTCATCACTGCGCGTCGCGCGCATGCCGAGCGTGTCCCACGTTTCCGTAATGGAATAACCGGGGCTGTCGCGCGGCAGGAACGCATGTACGACTTTCGGCGCGGCGGGATCGCTCATGTCCATGCCGTGGAGTCCGAGGTAGGACCACACGGGCGTGAGTGAGCCGAAGGACTTGCGGCCTGTGAAGCGGTAGCCGCCTTCGACGCGCTCCGCCTTCGTTGTGGAGAGCAGGACGGGGATGTCGTTCCCACTCTCCGCGTGGCCGGCCGCAAATACAGCACCCTCGGCGGCCTCGCGCAGCAGCCATTCGAGCGACTTGTCGCCGGCGCGCCACAGGTCGGCTACCAGACCCGTCCAGTACAGGTGCATGTTGACGGCCAGGGCGGTGGGCGCCGCATGATAGCCAAGCCGGCGCTGCTGCTGCATCGCCTCGGCCATCGTGTAGCCGAGGCCGCCGAGCTCGCGCGGAACGCACATTCGCAGATAGCCGGCGTCCCGCAGCTCCTCGAAGTCCTCGAAGAAGAAGCGGTTTTCGTGGTCGTAGCCGGGCGCCCGCTGCTGGAAGCGCTGCAGCATTTCGTCCGACAGCGGCACGCCGCTGGTGCTCACGGGCGCTTTCTGTTCCAGGGCGGTCGCCATTTTCGGTCCTCCGGATGTTGGGGTGCGGTATCACTCTTCCTTCAATGCCGGAAACGGCGGCGGAATGGCTCATGCAGCGAAAATGAGCCACTGCCGCGAGGTTTCCTGCACTATATTGAGGGAATACCCTCCGTTCTCGGATTCCCGATCGTGGTCCGGCTTCATTCCGACCGGCGAGGCAGAATGCCCGAAACCGGTGACGTGACGCGCCTGCTGGCAGAGCTCTCGGGCGATGGAAACGATGCGATAGACCGTGTCTTTCCACTCGTCTACGAGGAGCTTCAGGGCGTGGCGCACCGCCAGATGCGCCTCGAGCGAGCCGATCACACGCTCAATACCACCGCGCTCGTCCATGAGGCGTACGTGCGGCTGGCCGGCGCGGAGCGCATCGAGTGGAAGAGCCGCGCCCATTTCTTCGCCGTCGCGGCGCGCGCGATGCGGCGGATCCTCATCAATCATGCCGAATCGAGGAACACCAGGAAGCGCGGCGGTGAGTGGCAGCGTGTCGAGCTCGGCACGAACGACGCCGTGCAGCAGGATGCGGACATCACGCTGCTCGATCTGGATCATGCACTCACTCGCCTGGCATCGCTCGATGAGCGCCAGTGCCGCATCGTCGAATGCCGCTACTTCGCAGGGATGAGCATCGAGGAGACTGCTGCCGGCCTCGACATCTCGGTGGCGACGGTCAAGCGCGACTGGCAGATGGCGCGGGCGTGGTTGAACCGGGAGCTCACCGGATGAGGACTCGGCTGCCAGCGGTCGGCCGCCTGGTCGCGGATCTTCAACGTCGCCGGGTGTTTCGCGTGACGGTTGCGTACCTCGTGATCGCGTGGGTGTGCATCGAGGTCGCGAGCACCACGTTTCCGCTGATGCCCCTGCCCGACTGGTCGCCCGTGCTGGTGCTCGTCCTCGCTCTGCTCGGCCTGCCCGTCGTGATCGTGCTGTCATGGGCGTACGACTTGACGCCCGAGGGCGTCCAGCGGACCGATTCCATTACGACACCGGAGCGCTGGCGTGAGGCGCAGCAGATTCTGGCCGGGGCCCTCGATCTGTCAGCGTCCGAACGTCGCGCGTATGTGGATCGCGCTGCGGGCTCCGACGCGGCGCTTCGCGCCGACGTGCTGGAGCTGCTGGACGCGCACGAAAGGTCCGGCGTGCTCGACACGCCAGCGCCGCATTGGCGGCTGGCGGGCGAAGTGGGCAGTGCGAGGCCCGGGGCAGGCCGGATAGTCGGCAACTACGAGATCCTGCAGGAACTCGATGGCGGGGGCATGGGCGTCGTCTATCGTGCGCGCGACCGCAGGCTCGAGCGGATCGTGGCGCTCAAGTTCCTGCACCCGCACCTGAGCGGTCATGCCGAATCGAAGCAGCGACTGATCATGGAAGCTCAGGCGGCGGCTGCGCTCGATCACCCACACGTGTGCACTCTGTTCGAGATCGGTGAGGCGGACGGGCACGTGTTCCTGGCGATGCCGTTCTACGATGGGGAAACGCTCAAGCATCGCCTGACGCGCGGGCCCCTTGCGCTGCCGGAAGCCCTGGACCTTGCCGTGCAGGCGGCGAGCGGCCTGGCCGCCGCACATGCAAAGGGCATCGTGCACCGCGACATCAAGCCGGGCAACCTCATCATCACTCGCGATGGCATTCTGAAGATCCTCGACTTCGGCATCGCGAAGCTGATGGATGCAGGCGTGACATCGCCCGGCATGACACCGGGCACAGTGGCGTACATGAGCCCGGAGCAGCGGCGCGGCGATGCCGTGGATGCGCGGACGGACGTATGGTCGCTCGGCATCGTGCTCTATGAGTCGCTGACGGGGCGTCGCCCGTTCGGCGACACTGATGGGCGCAATCCCCGCGACGCCGATCCCGTATCCGCCTGGCGCTCGGACATTCCGGCGGCGGTGGAAGCGGTGCTGCGCAGGGCACTCGCGCACGACCCGGCCGACCGGTACCACTCCGGCGCCGAGTTCTGCGACGCGCTCGGTGCACTGCTGCGCGATGCATCGTTCGTCGACGACGACACCGGTCAGACCGCGGGTGACGCCGCGGTGTCGACTGAGCTGCCCCCGGAAGGTGAACGTCGCCAGGCGACAGTCGTCATGTCTGCGCTGGGCGGTTACGCGGCGCTTGTGGAGTCTGCATCGCCGGAGGCGGTGAGCTCCGCACTGGCACGCATCCGCGCGGCAGCGGAGGAGCTGGCAGTCCGGTTCGGCGGTCGCGTGAACCGCTTCGACGACGGCCGCATCGAACTGCTGTTCGGAGTGCCCGTCAGCCATGAGGACCACTGCTTCCGCGCGATCCGGGCGGCGCTCGAGCTGCACGAGCGTGTGCGCGCGATCGCGGTCGATGGTGCTGCGGTACGACCGCTCGCTCTGCATACCGGCGTCGATGCGGGTCAGCTGCTCGCGCAGCCCGCGACCGACGGTACCCGACTCCGACTGATCGGTGGACCGACCCAGGCAGCGGCCCGCTTGCAGGCGCATGCCGGACCGGACGAGCTGTGGATCACGCCGGCATGCCAGCGCATGGTCGGACCGTTCTTTGATTCCGAGCCACGCGAGCCGCTGGCGCTCGGCGGCGGTGCGTTCGACACACCCCATCGCGTGCTGCGCCTGAGCGGGCTGCGTACGCGTATCGAGGCGGCGCAGCGCGTGGGACTGACTCGTTACGTCGGGCGCGAGTCCGAGCTGGCCCATTTGAATGACGCGCTCGAGGGTGCCCACGCGGGACGTGGCCATGCGGTCGTCATTCTGGGCGAGGCGGGTGTCGGCAAGAGTCGCCTGCTGCACGAGTTCCGTGCCGCTGCGGCGCGGGATGCCACGTTCGTCCAAGGCCGCTGCCAGTCGTACGGCAGCAGTGTGGCATATCTGCCGTTCGTCGATGTGCTGCGCGCGGCGGTACGCGTGCAGCAGAAGGATCCGGCGGCCGACTCGGCTGCGCTGGTGAGCGCCGTTCGTGCGATCGGCGACGAGCTGGAGGACATGATTCCGCTGTACCTGCACCTGCTCGCGCTCGCGCATCCTGAGCACGTGCTGCCACAGCACCTGCACGGCGAGGGACTGCGACATGCGATCCAGGAAGCGATCGCCGGGCTGATCACCATCATGACCCGGGCGGGTCCGGTCGTACTCGTGCTCGAGGACTGGCACTGGGCGGACGACGCATCGCGTGCCGTGCTGAAGCAGGTACTGGAGGTGAGTCCGGGGCATCCTCTGCTGATCGTCGTGACTGCCCGGCCCAGCGCAGCCGAGTCGCGCGAGCTCAGTCGCCTCACCGTGCTGTCAGTCGAGCCGCTCGGCACGCGGGCGAGCGCCGACATGCTCCGTACCGTCCTGGACGCGTCGGTGCTTCCCGAAGGCCTCGCCGATCGCGTGCATACGCGCACGGGCGGCAACCCGTTCTTCATCGAGGAGGTCGCGCGCACGCTGCTGGAGGAAGGTGCGGTCACCGTGTCCGGCGGGAAGGCCGTACTCACCGGCGACGCACGCGCTCTGCACCTGCCCGACACGGTGGAAGCGGTGATCCGGGCGCGCCTGGATCGACTCGACCGCGACACGCGCGAGATCGCGCGCCTCGCCTCCGTCGTGGGTCCGGAATTCGAGCGCCGGCTGCTCGAGCAGGCGATGCACGGCGGCAGTCGCCTGCCGCACGCCCTCCAGACGCTCAAGTCCGCCGGCCTCGTGCAGCAGATCCGGGTCGTGCCGGACGCGGCGTACCGCTTCAATCATTCGCTGACACAGGAAGTAGCCTACGCGAGTCTGCTGGAGCGGCAGCGCGTCGAGGTGCACGGCCGGGTAGCGGACGCGATCGAACGCGTGTATGCGCAGCGGCTCGAGGAGCATTTCGATCGACTGGCTGATCATTTCAGCAGAGCGCGCAGCTGGAGCAAGGCGGTCCATTACGGCGTACGCGCCGCCGACCGGCTCTCGCGCCTGAGCGCTTTCACGGATGCACTCGAGCAGCTCGAGCGCTGCGAGGAGTGGCTGGGTCGGATCGAGACGGAGCACGATGATCATGCACTGCTCGTGGATGTGCTGCTGCGTCAGGAACGGCTATGCGAGACGCTCGGGCTGCGCGCTCGCCAGCAGCAGCTGATCGACCGCGTGATCGTGCTGCTCGAGGACAGTGCCGACCGGCGACTGCTCGCGGAGGCGTATCTCCGGCAGGGTGACCTGTTCACGCTGCTGCGCCGGTTCACGGACGCCGAGCGGGTGCTCCTCGAGTCGCTGCGGCTGCGGCGCGACATCGGCGCGGCCGACCTGGTGCGTAGCTCGCTGCGCAGCCTGGGCCTGCTGCGCTGGCACGAAGACCGGCCGGAGGAGGCGATCGTGTTCATCGAGGAGACGCTCGCCATCGACCGCGAAGCCGGCGACATGCACGCGCTGGTCGGTGACCTGTCAAACCTCGGCGCAGTGCTCAAGAGCATGGGCCAGCTGAAACGTGCGCGCGCCACACTCGAGGAAGCGCTCGAAGAGCTCGATAAGGTCAGGGCCAGCGGCAGCGGCGCGAGTTTGCTGAGGGAGTGCTACATCCTGCATAACCTGGCGAATGTTCATCTCATGCAGGACCAGCTCGATGAAGCAGCCGGCTACCTCGAGCGCGCTCGTCGCATACCCGAGCGGGAGCGATTGCCCATCCAGGTCTCCTACCACTTTACATCGCTCGCCCATGTGGCGCTGCAGCAGGGCAGGGTGGAGGACAGCCTGGACTTCTATCGCCAGGCCGTGGAGATGGGGCGGCGCTCACGGCACACACCGGGGCTCTCGCAGTCGCTGCGCATCCTCGGCGAGGTGCTGCACGGTCTGGGTCGCGATGCGGAAGCGCTGCCCTGCCTCGTCGAGGCCGCCGACCTGTTTTCCCAGCTGGAGGATCGCGCCTCGGAGATCGGGCTGTGGCGCGAGATTGCGCGCATCCACGACCGCGGTGGTGACGCATCCGAGGCGCTTGCCGCGTGGAATCGCGTAGTCGCACTCGATGCCGCTGCCGCGCAGCATCACGGTGTCGGTGCCCCCCTGGACGAGGACACGGTCGCGCAGCTCGAGGCGCGCATGGGGATTGCGTTCGCGGCCCGCAGGGCGGGTCTGCCGGTGGAGGAGGTGCGCACGGCGCATAGGGAAGCGCTCGATCACGCCGTCCGGGCGGGCGACCGCGATGCCCAGGGGCGTCTGCTCAACAACCTTGGCATCATGGCGTGGGAGAGCGCAGATTATGACGATGCGCTCGTTCGGTACGAACAGGCGCTCGCCGTTTATCGCGATCTCCGCGACGACGCCGGGATCGGGCTCATTCTCAACAGCATCGCCGCGACACTGCGGGCCATGGGTCGTATCGAGGAGGCTCGCGAGAATCTCGAGGAAGCCCTGCCGGTGCACCAGCGCGCCGGCAGCCGGCTGCTCGAGGGACACGCGTTCGCCATGCTGGGCGACATTGCGCTCGATGCCGGCAATGCCGAACGTGCGCTGTGGCTCTTTACCGAGTCGCACGCACTGCGCGAGCAGATCGGCGATCAGCTCGGGGCGGGATGGATGCACAGCCGCATCGCGCGGGCGCATGTCGCGCACGGCGCCATGCAGGCGGCGCTGCGCCATGTGACTGCCGCCCTCGACATTGCGGATGAGCTCGACGCCCGCGATCTCTCCCGCGCGTGTGAGCAGATACTGCGCGACCATTCAACTGCGAACCTGGAGGTACAATGCCGCGATTCATCATCGAGCGCGACGTCGGCACACTGACCCGCGAGCAGCTCGACGCTGCCGGTCGCAGGTCGGTGGAGGTGCTGACCGGCATGCCCGGAGTCGTCTGGATCCGCAGTTATGTCTCCGATGTCGATGGCAAGATTTACTGCGAGTACGACGCACCCGACGCCGAGGCCATCCGCGAGCACGCACGCCGCGCCGGTCTGCCCGCCAATCGGATCGTGGAGGTCGCCCTCGAGATAAGTCCCGCGATGTTCATATAGCGCCCCCAGCCATTGCCCGCCGGTCCGGATTGTGGACGGGCGGCGTGCACGTCATACTTCGGGTTGCTCCACGGTTGTTTTTTCTGCGGCCCGAACATCAAATGAACCGGCTTCACTGGCGCACAGGTTTCGCATTTCCGCCGGCCGCTTTCGCCCCGATGGGCAGGGCCATTCCCGTCATGCTTGCCGGCTGGCTGAGCGCATGCGGGCCTTCCGCCGCGCAGGCGCCCGCCCCCGCATCCGGCGACGACGCACTCTCCGCCGCGTGCGGCGATCCCGCCACGCCGGCCTGGGCCATTCAGGGCGACGGCGCCACGACGCCGATGGCCGGCCGGACCGTGATGGTCGAGGGCGTCGTAGTCGGCGATTACGAAGGACCGGCGCCCGCGCTGCGCGGTTTCTACCTCCAGGACGCCACCGGCGACGGGAATCCTGCCACGTCGGATGCCGTATTCGTCTTCAACGGCGATCGCGACCAGGTGCGGCCGGGCGACGTGGTCCGCGTGCGCGGCACGGCCACGGAGTTCGAGGGACAGACACAGGTGTCGAGCTCCGGCTCGCTCACGATGTGCGGGCGCGGCGCGGTGACCCCGATCGATATCACGCTGCCCTTGCCATCGATGGACTGGCCGGAGCGGGTCGAGGGAATGCTCGTGCGTTTTGCGCAGACGCTCCACGTCACGGATCACTACAACCTGGGTCGTTTCGGCGAGGTGACCGTATCGTCGGGTGGCCGGCTGCCGCAGCCGACGGAAGTCGCCGAGCCGGGTGCGCGTGCGCGCGCCGTTCAGCAGGCGAACGACCTCAATCGCGTGGTCATCGACGATGCGTGGAACGATCAGAATCGCGATCCCATCGTCCTCGCTCGCGGTGGCGATCCGCTCACTGCGAACAACACGCTGCGCGGCGGCGACCGGGTGACCGGTCTCACGGGCGTGATGACGTGGACCTGGTCCGGGAACCGCGCCAGCGCCAAGACCTGGCGTGTCCGGCCGATCCATGCACTCGGCGGCTCCGTCACGTTCGCGGCGGCGAATGAGCGCAGCGTCCCGCCGGCCGTGGGCGGCTCCGTACGCGTCGGCTCGTTCAATGTGCTGAACTACTTCAACACGTTCGACGGGTGCACTGCGGGTTACCGCGGCGAGAGGACCGAATGCCGCGGCGCGGATGGGGCGGCCTCGTTCGAGCGGCAGTGGCGCAAGACGTTGGCCGCGATCGCAGGCATGAAAGTGGATATCCTCGGTGTCATCGAGCTGGAGAACGACGGGTACGGCCCGGCAAGCGCCATCGCTCATCTGGTCGAGCGACTGAACGCGCGCGCCGGACCGGGGCAGTGGTCGTTCGTCGATGTCGATGCGGCGACCGGTGTGCGCAACGCGCTCGGCACCGACGCGATCAAGGTCGGATTCCTGTATCGTGCGGACCGCGTGCGTCCCGTCGGCACGACCGCAGTTCTCGCGACGCGCGCGTTCCTTACGGGGGGCGACTCCGGGCCGCGCAACCGGCCGTCGCTCGCACAGGCGTTCGAAGTCGCCGGCGGCGCCGGCGTGGTGGTCAGCATCAATCACCTCAAGAGCAAGGGCAGCCCCTGCGACAGGCCGGATGCGGGCGACGGTCAGGCGAATTGCAGCGACGTGCGCACGGCGGCGGCGCGCGACCTGGTCGCCTGGCTCGCGACGGACCCCACGCGCACCGGTGATCCCGACGTCCTGGTCCTCGGCGACCTGAACGCGTACGCACAGGAGGACCCCGTCCGCGCCGTCACTGCCGCCGGGTACACCGATCTCCTGGGGGGTCGCGACGCCGCGGATCGGTACACCTATGTGTTCGCGGGGCAGTGGGGCAGGCTCGACCACGCACTCGCATCGCCCTCGCTCGCGCGGCAGGTCACCGGCGCCGCGGTCTGGCACATCAACGCCGATGAGCCTCCCGTGCTCGGCTATGACACGGCGTTCAAGAGCAGCGAACAGCAGGCGACGTTGTACGAGCCGGACCCCTACCGCAGCTCGGACCATGATCCCGTGGTGGTGGGCCTGAATCTGGAGCGGTAGCGGCCGGCGCAGGCGGCTCGTTGCTCCGGCCTCACCTGAGGCGGTATTGTGAAGCGGGTGCGGACGCATTGTCCTGGTCTGCCGATCCCGATTTGCTTGCCGTTACCCCATCCCCGGAGGAACCATGCGTTCCCAGTCACGCCGTTCCATCTCCACTCTGTTATCCGTTGTCCTCGTGGCCGCCTGTGCACCGGCGGATGACGCACCCGAGGTCGACGATGCGGCTCCTGCCGCCGAGGCCGAGCGCGCCAGTGCCGTGAGCCTCGCCGATTTCGCCGGCACATGGCAGAACGAAGCCATGCTGGAAGGCGTCGAAGAGCCGGTCCAGACCACCATGACCGGCAGCGCGTCGGGTGATGACTGGACGATGTCGCTCGAGGGCCGGCCGAATGTCCCGCTCGAGGTCAGCATCGTCGGTGACAGTCTGATCGGCGTTTCGGAGGAGTACGAGAGCGTTCTGCGCCCGGGCGTGATGGTGTCAGTGCGGACCGCGAGTGTGCTGCAGGACGGCATGCTGATGGGCAACCTCGTTGCCACATACCGCACGCCCGAGGGCGAGGAGCGGGTGACCGGCACCATGCACAGCACGAGAGTGCAGTAGCGCCACAGGGGACCCGCAGCGGCCGGTCCGCTGCGGGCTACCTCGTCCGCCGCAACGTCAGGTGCTGGCGATCGTCGCCGCGGTGGTGGCAGCGCTGATCGCCGCCGATGTCGCGATCATGGCGGCCTGCACCGCTTCGATCGCTTCCCGCGCCGCAGCACCGACGACGTTGCCACTCACGATGTCGTCGATCCTCTGCTTGCGCGCCTTCAGCTCGCTCTTCTCGAAATGCAGCTTCAGCAGGTCGCACGACTTCGCGAGCGCGATGACCGTGGCAGTGCGACCATCCACGACGTCATCACCCTGGATCGCTTCACCGATGCGCTCCACGAGGTCGTGCTCGGGCGCGGGATTCTGAGTCGGCCAGGTCGTCCGCCGGAAGAACAGCAGGACCCGCCCTTCCTCACTGCGAAGCACGCCGCGGTCGCGCAGTCGCTCTGCCACGCGCGCCTGGAGCTTCCGCGTCTGTGCGATGCGACTGATCCACGTCTGGAGCGAGGCACGACGTTTCGCCGTGCGCATCTTCTCCAGCACCTCGTCGAGCAGCGGATCGCCCGTCTGCGTCGCCTGAACGACGTCGACCAGCATCGACTTCTTCTGCTTCGTCAGCGTGATGCGCCGACTCAGCACCAGCTCCGTCACGATGCCGCCCGCCATGCCGTACTGGTACATGGAGCCGAACGGTACGACGCCGGTCTCGTCATCGAGCGCCAGCAGCAGAATGTCTTCGTGAAGCATCGATCACTCCCTTCCGCGAGTTGAATCCCGTCCTACCGATTCTAACAGGATTTCACCTCGCGGGTGGGCGTGCCGTCAGCCCCCGAATCCGGATCCGCTCCGCAGGACGCCGACCGGGTCCGTACGGGCGGCGCGTCGCGCAGGCAGGAATGCCGCGGCCGCAGCGGAGACCGCGAGGAGTGCGGCCGCGAGGGCGAACGTCGCAGGATCGAACGCCGGGACGCCGTACAGCATGCCTGCGATGCCGCGCGCCGCAAGCAGCGAGATCGCGAGGCCGACGAGCAGGCCGACGCCCACGATGCCCAGGGTCTCGCCGACGACCATGCGGACCAGACGCGTGCCCTCTGCACCGAGTGCCGCGCGGATCCCGAGCTCACGGCTGCGCCGTTCGACGGAGAACGCGACGACAGCGTATACGCCGAGGCCGGCGAGCAGCAGCGACAGCAGGGAGAACGCACCCATGAGCAGCGCCAGGAAACGGGCGCCGGCCAGCGCATCACCGAGATGTGTATCGAGTGTCATCAGACGCGTGACGGGCAGCGTCGCGCGCACATCGTTCAGCGCCGTGCGCAGCGGACCGAGCAGGGCTGCGGGATCTCCCGGCGTGCGTGCGACCACGGAGAAACCGCCCACTCCGGCCTGCTCCGCGGAATAGAAGATCTGCGGTGTCGGCGGCTCGTCCAGCGACGAGACCGTCGCATCCGCGACGACGCCCACCACCTCGCGCCAGGCGTCCCGGGAAGACTCCGAGCGGATGCGGCCGCCGAGCGCGTCGCCGCCCCAGAACGTGCGCGCCGCCGTCTCGTTGACGACCACGACCCGCGGTGACTCGGGCCGGTCATCGCGGGTGAATCCACGTCCCGCGACCAGCGGCATTCCCATCGTCTCGAAGTATTCGCGACTGACGTACGCGAAGTCGAGCTCGACGGACCCTGTCCCCGACTGGGGCGTATGGCCGTCGACCACCTGCGTCGTGCTGCCGCCGGGCGCCACGGGCAGGCGGGTCGTGAGCGCCGCCCGCTCGACACCCGGCAGCGCCGCAACGCGCTCGAGCACCTGCGCCGCGACCACGAGCGTCTCATCATCGGTTACGCCGCCCTGCGGCAGGTTGGTGCCGATGACGGCGATGCGTGCGGCATCGAACCCGGGATCGACACGTGCCACATTCGCGAGACTCCGCGCCATCAGCCCCGCGCCGACCACGAGCACGAGCGATACCGCGACCTGGAGCGTGAGCAGACCGCCCCGCATCACCGAGACGCTCCGCCCGGCCGAGCTGCCGCGCCCTTCGTCGCGCAGCGCCGATGCGACATCGGTACGCGTCGCGTGCACCGATGGCAGCAGCCCGAACACCAGGCCCGTCATGATCGCGAGTGCGACAGCAAACCCGATGACGCGGCCGTCGAGGCCGACGTCCAGGCCGCCGCCCGGCACCGGCAGCGGCAGACCGGGGACGAGGCGGAGCACCCAGCCGGCCAGGACCAGACCTGCCGCGGCACCGAGCGCGGAGAGGAGCAGCGCCTCGAACAGCAGCAGCCGCGCGACACGGCCGCGGCCCGCCCCGAGCGCCTGCCGTACCGCCATCTCCGGCCGGCGACCGATGCCGCGCACCAGAAGCAGATTGCCCAGGTTGCCGCACGCCAGCAGCAGCACCAGGCCAGAGACCGTGAACAGACCGATACCGGCGCCCACCAGCGGGCCATCCGCCGCGGGATGGAAGCGGACTTCGTCGTGCGCAAATACCGTGATGTCACGACCGCGGTTCAACTCGGGATACGACGCCGCCAGATCCTGTGCGAGCGCATCCATCGCCACACGCGCCCGCTCGATCGTCGAGCCCGGCGCCAGCCGCGCCTTCACCTGGTACCAGTGGTCCTCGCGCCGCTCCAGGTTCGCCACCTGGAACGGCCCGCCCACCGGCGTACTCGAGATCGACAGCCAGAAGTCCGTCAGCAGCGCGCCCGCCTCGCCGTTGAACGTCTCCGGGCCGATGCCGATGATCGTTACCGCCTGGTTGTTCAGCCGGATGCTGCGTCCAATCACGTCCGGGTCGGAGCCCAGCTTCGTACGCCACGTACGGTGACTCACCACGGCCGCCATCTCCGCGCCCACGCGGTCATGCTCCGGTCCGAACCAGCGCCCGCGATACGGCTGCAGACCCAGCACAGGCAGATAGCTCGCGGTCGCATACTCGATCGACACCTGCGACGGTCCCCCGGCCGCGTCCCACGTCGCGCCGCCCGGTGACGTCGCAGCTACCGCCGCGAAGACGTCCGGTGTCGCCGCCATGTCGCGGTAGGCAGGGTACGACGTCGAGCTGGGATCGCCCTCGTCGCCATCCTGGTAGATGTGCACGATCGACTCCGCATCACTGAACGGCGGCGGACGCAACAGCAGCGCGTCCACCAGGCTGAACACGGCCGCGTTCAGTCCGATGCCCAGCGCAAGCATCGCCACCGCCGCGATCGCAAAGAACGGAGTCTGCCGCAGACGACGCGCTGCATAGCCGAGATCCTGCAACATTGACGACATGGCCGGATCACCTTTCGGACGGGGTGTGTGCCGGGCGCGCCGCGCGCGGCGCTCGGCAAGCGCGGTCAGGACCACATCCGCCGCGGATGCGAACCACAGCCGCACGACACCGACCGGGCCCGCCGTCGCGCGCGCACGCTCCAGGCGCTCCGCGAAGTACAGCGTCATCTCCTCGCCGTATGCGTCGCGGAACGCCGTCGGATAGACGCGCAGCAATCGCCTGAACAGACGGGCATGCACGCCGGACGAAACATCAGGCCGCGACATTACGCTCGCTCCGGAAGCAGCCGGCGAGCACGCGCGACCTCCACGAGGTTCTCCAGCCGGGCCGCCTCGGCCTTCACGCGCCGCCGACCCGTCGCCGTGATCGCATAATATTTCCGGCGCGGATCCGCTCCCGCCTCCGGCGCCGACGTCTCACGGATCAGGTCCTCCTCGACCATCTCCTTCAACGAGCGATACAGCGTGCCCGGTCCCAGCTCGACCGCCCCGCCCGTCGTCTTCTCCACCCAGTCCGCGATCCCGAGCCCGTGCATCTCGCCATCCGCGAGCGCGAGCAGGATATGAAGCACGGGCGGCTTGAGCGGCTCTGTCGACATGCGGGTCCTCTGGCGAGTGGTGGCGTGAACTATCCGTCACAGATATATCGGAAATGGATAGGTCGCGCAAGTCCCGCCCCCGCCCCGTGCCGCAGTTCACCCCGTGATGGGGTCGATTCGTCCCCTGAGCCATTGATGGGTCGGACGAGTGTCTTATCTTCCCTGAAACGTTCATGGGGGAGCGATGAATCTGCTGCAGGGTACGCTCGACATGCTCGTGCTCAAGGCGCTGATGTTCGGGGCGCAGCACGGCTATGGCGTCGCACGGTGGGTGCGCGAGACGACGGACGGTACGCTCGATGTGGAGGAGGGCGCGCTGTATACGTCGCTGCACCGTATGGAGCGGCGCGGGTGGCTGGAGAGCGAGTGGGGCGTGTCGGAGAACAACCGTCGTGCGAAGTACTATTCGCTGACGAACGCGGGGCGGCGCCAGCTGGAGGAGGAGCTGAGCGGCTGGGTGCGGTACGCGGAGGCGGTCTTCAAGGTAGTGCATGCGGAGGAGATGGTCGCATGAAGGGGATCAGGCGGGTGCTGCGGCTCGGCGGGGTGCGGCAGGGTGTGGACGAGGAGCTCGCGTACCACTTCGACAGCACGGTGGCAGAGCTGATGGCGCGGGGCCTGACGCGGGAGGCCGCGGAGGCAGAGGCGCGACGCCGGTTCGGTGACGTGACGCGTTACCGCAGCGAGCTGGAGTCGATCGATCGCGGCACGGCGGCGCGCCGGCGCTGGTCCGACCGTCTGGACATCGCGAGGCAGAGTGTTCGCTATGCGGTGCGCTCGCTCACACGCTCGCCCGGATTGACTGCCGGGGTGATCCTGGCGTTTGCGCTCGGCATCGGTGCGAACCTGACGATGTACGGCATAGTGGATCGCCTGCTGCTGCGCCCGCCGGATCACATTGCGGATGCGGACGACGTGCGTCGCATCTATGTGAGCGAGTACGTGCCGTACATGCAGGAGCGTTTCACCGGCGCCACGCTGTCGTACCCCGATTACCGTCAGCTGCGCACCGTCCCGGCGTTCGCGGATGTCGCGGCCTGGGCGCGTCGTTCGGTCATGGTCGGCAGCGGT
The DNA here is from genome assembly GCA_035461765.1 of Longimicrobiales bacterium. Taxonomy (GTDB): domain Bacteria; phylum Gemmatimonadota; class Gemmatimonadetes; order Longimicrobiales; family RSA9; genus SH-MAG3. The sequence goes on along the minus strand of DATHUY010000035.1, from coordinate 37,051 downwards.
CTCGGTGCGACGGAGAAGGACGTCGTCTACGCAACCGGCAACTTCTTCCCGCTGCTCGGCGTCGAGCCGGCGCTCGGACGATTCTACACGGAGGCGGAAGACCGCATTGGCGGTCCGCGCCAGGTCGTGCTCGGGTGGACGGAATGGCAGCGCGAATACGCGGGCGCCGCGGATGTGATCGGCCGCACGATCGACTTCGGGTACGGTGCGTACGAAGTGATCGGTGTGGCACCGCGGAACTTCACGGGCGTCGATCTCATGGACATCGCGCTGTGGCTCCCGTTCCACGCAGCGGGCGGCGACGTGCGCGGTACGGAGTGGCTCGAGCACCGCGGCACGCAGTTCTTTGAGACGGTGGCAAGGCTGGCGCCCGGCGCGACGGAAGGAGAGGCGGCCGCGGCGGCGACGGCCGCATGGATCGCCGGCCGCGAGGGCAGCGAGTTCGCCAATTCGGAAGGCGACGCAGAGGTCCAGCTGACGTCGGTGCTGAGCGCGCGCGGCCCCGACGCGCCGCCGGAGACCGTCGTTGCGCGGCTGCTGCTGATCGTGTCGGCGATCGTGCTGCTGATTGCAGCGGTCAACGTCGCGAACCTGCTGCTTGCCCGGTCAATGAAGCAGCGGCGCGAGACTTCAGTGCGCCTGGCACTCGGCATATCGCGGCGCCGGCTCATCGGCCAGATCATGCTCGAGGGGATGATCCTCGCCTGTGCCGGCGGTGCGACGGCCGTGCTGCTCGCGGCGTGGTCGCGTGACCTGGTCGGCGGCATCCTGCTGCCGAACGTTGCGTGGAGCGATGCCGCGAACGGCCGCATCATCGCCGCGGCCGCGGTGCTGTCGCTCGTCGCGGGTGCTGCCGCGTCGCTGATCCCCGCGTTGCAGGCGGCGCGCGGCACGGTCAGCGACACGCTGCGGCAGGCGGGCGCCGGCGGCGTGACCGTGCGCGCCGCACGATTCCGCGCCGGGCTGTCACTCGTGCAGACCGCGCTGTCCGTGCTGCTGCTGATCGGCGCCGGCCTGTTCGTGCGCAGCCTCGACCGCGTGCGCGCCACTGATCTCGGATTCGACCCCGACAACCTGATCTACGCGACGCCACGCACGACGACCGACGGCATGTCGCCGGAAGAGATGAGACTGGTCATGGAACGCGGCCGCGACGCGCTGTTGCGCGTGCCCGGCGTGCGCGCGGTCGGTGCAACGCACAGTCTGCCGTTCCATTCGTTCCGTACCACGCGGCTGGTTGCGGAAGGCGTCGATTCCATACCGATCCCGCAGTCCGGCGGCCCGTATGTCTACGAGGTCACGTCGGGGTTCCTCGAGGCGATGGACCTGGCCGTGATCGCGGGACGCGGCATCACGGATCGCGATGCGGGCGCCAGTCAGCCGGTCGTGCTCATCAACCGGAGCATGGCGGCGGCGCTGTGGCCCGGCCAGTCCGCACTCGGTCGCTGCCTCTACATCGGCGTCGGCCCCGACCGCGGACCGCAGACACGCTGCTCGGAGATCGTGGGCGTCGTCGAGGACTCACGCCGGCAGGAAGTCGAGAACGTCACGACGTTCCAGTACTACGTACCGCTCGCGCAGGAGCAGATGAACGGCACCGCGCGCCTGTTCGTCATCCGGGCCGCAGACGAGTCACCTGCGACAATGCAGGCCATCCGGCGCACGCTGCTCGATCTCGATCCCCGCATCCGCTACGTCGACGCGGAGCCGATGATGAACCGCATCGACCCGAGCACCCGCTCATGGCAGCTCGGCGCCGCGGTGTTCAGCATATTCGGGCTGCTCGCACTCGTCGTCTCCGCCATCGGGCTCTACAGCGTCCTCGCCTTCGATGTCGCACAGCGCACGCGCGAAATCGGTGTCCGCTCCGCGCTCGGCGCGACGTCCCGCGAAGTCATCCGGCTCGTCGTCGGCAACGCGCTCCGCATCACGGCCGTCGGCGTCGCCGTGGGCGTGCTCGGCGCGCTCGCGCTCGCCGGCCGCATCGAGCCGCTGCTGTTCGAGATCCCGCCGCGCGACCCGCTCACGTTCGTAGCCGTCGTCGTGACATTGCACGTCGTCGCTGCCATCGCGAGCACCGTCCCCGCCTGGCGCGCCAGCCGCGTCGATCCGAACGTGGCGCTGCGCTCGGACGGCTGATCGCGCAGGCGCGGCGCGGACTGCGGCGTGGATTGCGGCGCAACGAACGTGAGGCGGCGGACCGAGGGGGTGGATTGCGGCGCAATGAACGTGAGGCGCCGGACCGAGGGGTGGATCGCGGCGCAATGAACGTGAGGCGCCGGACCGAGGGCGTGGATTGCGGCGCAATGAACGTCACGCGGCGCCAGGGGGTCCCGTCACGATTTTGTAGCGTCGCAAAACGGGTCCGCCTGGCAGAACGCTTTTCAGACGAGAATTTTGCGGGGCTACGAAAAGATCGGACGCCGCTCCCTGCGACCTCCTTCGATGATTGCGGCGCAACGCGGGGACGTCGCCGCGGGACGGCTCGCGCCGGGATGTCGCGGGGAAGGCTCGCACGCGGATGGTGCGGGGGCGCTCGCGCCGGGACACCGGCGCCGGGACACCGGCGCCGGGGCGTGCGCACTGCTCAGCGCGCGGCCGCCGTGGCGGTACTGCGTATCACCGTGTGGCCGCGGGAGCGCAGCAGCTCGATGACGCTGCCCGGGCCGGTCAGGTGACCCATGCCGACGATGACCATCGCGGTATCGCCCCCTCTGAGCAGCGCCTCGATCTGCGGGATCCACGCCTGGTTGCGGTCGTCCAGCAGCCTGCGCCGCAGATTGGGCTGATCCTGCATTGATTCGGTCATCATAGCCCCGATCGCTTCCGCATCGCCGCGTTTCCAGAGTGCCGTCGACTCGTCCACCATGGCGACCACACTGTCCAGGTCCTCGAGCGTCGTCTCCAGGAACGCGATCTGTTCCGCTTCCGGCATCCCGTCGAACAGACCGATCTGCTGGTCCATGGTCTCGAACGCCGTGATCCGCTTGCCGGCTGCCTGCGCGCGCTCGAAGAAGTGCCTGTCGATACCTTGGGCAGCATCGAACCCGGCACGCTGTATGGTGAGCGCGCTCACTGTGAGCGCCGCCAGCCACGGCTTCATGGATGACGCTGCGGCCATGGGGATGCCGACCGCCGCCAGCCGCGCTGTCAGCTCGTCGTGCAGTGAGTCCGGGAGTACGCTGCTCAGCGTGCGGCCATCCTGGTACAGTCCGCGGGACATCATCAGCGGCGCGGCCGCCTCCAGTGAATCCAGGTGGAGCTCGAACGCGGCTACGTCCGCCGCGTCGAACGCTTCGTATATCTCGTCATCGAGCGGATACGTCTCCGGCCGGAGCATGTGGATCGAGCCGAGCAGGTAGACGGTGCCGTCGCCGTCCGTCACCTCCCACATCGGCAGTGCAGCCGCCGCGGCGTTTGGCGCTTCACTTTCGAGCGCAGGCGCACATGCGGCCGTGCCGGCGAGCAGCGGCAGCAGCAGTCTCAGCCACGGCCGCGGTGACCGCGGCCGTACCGGATTCATCACGTCGTTCATGGTTGTCTCCCCATTAGGCAGCCTGACCGAGCCTGCTACAAGTATGGCATGATTGTCAGCAAAGATGATACTTCATGTGCCATGATGCCTGACGAAACGTGCCCCATGGCACTGGCGTCGGCGCCATGCCCGTGCGAGGATACGACTCCACGGACACCCGAGCCGAAAGGATGCGCTTGCCGCCTGACCCTGCGCCACTCGACTGCCGGCGCGCCGACTTCTCGCTGCCGCCGGACGTGCACTATCTGAACTGCGCATACATGGGCCCGCTGCCGCGCCGTGTGCAGGAGGCGGGTTTCGCGGGTGTGCGCGCGAAAGGAGTGCCCACGTCGATCGAGCCGTCCGACTTCTTCCGCGACAGCGATACGGCGCGATCGATGTTCGCGCAGATCATCGGTGCCCGTGATGTCTCCCGTGTCGCGATCGTGCCATCGGTCTCGTATGGCGTGGCGACCGTTGCGCGCAACGTGCGGTGCGGCGCCGGTGCCACGATCGTGATCGCGCAGGAGCAGTTCCCGAGCAATGTCTACGCATGGCGGCGTCTGGCCGCGGCGACCGGGGCGGAGCTGCGCATGATCGGCCCGGCGTCCGACGGCGCGCGGGGCGAGTCGTGGAGCGAGGCGCTGATCGGTGCGATCGATGAGCGGTGCGCAGTCGTCGCGCTGCCGCATGTTCACTGGACGGACGGCACGCGTTTCGACCTGGAGCGGATCGGCGAGCGGGCGCGCGACGTGGGTGCCGCGTTCGTCATCGATGGCACGCAGAGCATTGGTGCGCTGCCGTTCGATGCCGAGCGGATCCGCCCGGACGCGGTGATCTGCGCGGCCTACAAGTGGCTGCTCGGCCCGTACGGGATCGGGTTCGCGTGGTACGGCGAGCGCTTCGACGATGGCGTGCCGATCGAGGAGACCTGGATCGGCCGCGAGGGGAGCGAGGACTTCCAGCACCTGGTCGACTACCGCGACACGTACCAGCCGGGTGCGGTGCGCTACGACGTCGGCGAGCGCAGCAACATCATCCTGCTGCCGATGGTGATCGAGTCCATGCGGCTGGTGCTGGAGTGCGGCGCAGAACGCATCCAGCAGTACTGCGACACGCTGATGCAGCCGGCACTGGAGGAAGCGAGCGCGCTCGGCTTCCGCATCGAAGCCAGGTCCTGGCGCGGAGCGCACCTGCTCGGTCTGCGCGCGCCCGCGACGCTCGATCTGGGCGCGCTCGGCGCGGGGCTGCGCCAGCGCAATGTGTTCGCATCGCTGCGCGGCACGGCGCTTCGCCTGGCACCGCACGTCTACAATGATGAGCACGACGTCGCCGCGCTGATGGATGTCCTGCGGTCGGCAGTGCGGGGCACGGGGGCAGCCACGCCGCCGGCCGCGACACCGTCCCCCGCGTCTCCGCGTCCACGCTAGCCCGATTCGTGCGGCGGCCACGCGTGTCCCGATTCATCCGGAACCCTGGACAGGAGTCTGGAAATGCGGAGCACGGCTCAGCTGGGCGCATTGATCTTCGGTATCGTATTCCTGCTGGTCGGGATCCTTGGCCTGTTCGTACCGAACGGCATGGGCATGGAAGCCGACATGGAGACGGCGGGCCTGCTGTTCGGCCTCTTTCCCGTGAATCTGGTCCACAACATCGTCCATCTCGCGTTCGGCGTCTGGGGCCTGGTCGCGTCGCGCACTCATCCGGCGTCGCGCAGCTACGGCCGCATCGGCGCGATCGCATATGGCGCACTCGTCGTCATCGCGTTTCTGTCACCGACGCTGTTCGGACTGGCGCCGATCGGCGGCAACGACATCTGGCTGCACGCCGTGCTCGCGCTGGGGCTGGCCTATATCGGGTATGCCGCCGGCGACACGCGGGTACCTGCGACCTGACGACATCTGCCGGCACGATACGCCACTGGCGCGGCGCAGCACCCGCGCCAGTGTGCCTGCTATCCCGTCAGCATCCGGCCGGTGTCATCCCAGCGCCAGCCATCCAGGATGTAGTCGAAGAGTGAGAGCAGTCGATCGGCGCGCAGGGCAGGGTAGAGCATCAGCACGGAGAAGAAGCGCGGGCCGTACTGCGCGACAGTGACGGATCCCGCGCGCTGTGTATCGACGGATGCCAGGTAGGAAATCCGTTGTGCGGAGATGGCCCATGACGGCGCTTCGACGGGTGCGGTCTCGTCCATGCCCGGTGCCAGTCCGCTGACCAGCCCGTGCAGATCCTCTTCCACCTGAAGGCGGGTGGTGCCTGCCGGATAGATGCGCACGGTCATGAACGCGGACCTCTCCGGGACACCGGACGACGTGAACGTCACGCGGTGGATTCCGGACGCCGAGTCGAGCTCGACCTCGACACCCTCGGGGACATACGTGGAGAAGGGCACCGCGAAGCTGCGTGGTGAGCGCACCAGGCTGCCGGTGAGAACGTCGCGCGTATCGCCGCGCGTGATCGTGTCCTGCCGCGTCGGCGGTCGTTCTGGAAGATTGCCAGCGGGGACGAGCGGCTGCGAGTCGATGTCCACGGTCGCGTCGGTCTGAGGCGCGATCCCCGGCACCCCGGGCGCATCGGCGGGCTCAGGCCGATCGTCGCTACACGCCAGCACCGCCACCATAAACAGCAGCGCAAGCCATGCCGGCCACGCCGGCGGGGGCATCACGACTGAACGAATTCGGCGCATCGTCCTCCACGGGTTCGCCCGGGACGCGCAATGCGCCCGGATGCGATCCCGCAGGAGCGGTGCCGCGGGATTACGGCACCACGACGATCGTCCCGATCATGCCGGCCCCCTCGTGCGGCTGGCAGAAGTACCGGTAGGTCCCCGGAACGGTGAACGTGTGACTGAAGCTGGCGCCTGCGCCGATGAGCGGCGACGCGAACGGCGCAGCGCCAGCGGGCAGGGAGACGCTGGCGGGGTTGCCGGCGAGGGCCGGATCGGCGGTGACGGTGTGGGCCATCGAGGATTCGTTCTCCCAGACCACCGTCTGCCCGACGCGCGCCTGCGCGGCGGCCGGCGCAAACGTGAGCTGTGACGTCATGTCGATCGTCACATCACCCGTCCCGGGGTCGGTCGGCTCCGGCGCCTCGGATACGCACGCGGTCAGCAGTACCGCCGCGATGAATGCGATTCGTTTCATGGCTGCACCACCACGACACCGACCATGGCCGCGAGCTCGTGCGGGATGCAGACGTAACGGTATGTGCCCGGCACGGTGAACGTGTGGACGAACACGGCGCCCTGCGGCATGTCGCCCGAATCGAACGTCTTCGCACCAGCGGGCAGCTGAACGTTGCCCGCGCGCGCCGCCTTTGCGGGGTCGGCCGTCACGGTATGCGGCAGCACCGACGCGTTCGTCCAGCGCACGGCGCTCCCCGCGCGGATCACGACGGTGTCCGGCGCGAACAGCAGCCGGTCCGTCATCGTCACTTCGGCCGCGATGCGGCCGGTGTCCGCAGGCGCCGCACCTGCCGCGCTGCGGCCGCCGAAATAGCGGCTGGGCGTGAATGGGACGGTGAACTCGAAGCCCCAGAGCACGGCATCGACGCCGCGCGACGCGCCCTGGAGTGTGGTCGAGTTCGCGTTCGACGCGTGCAGTGACAGCGTGTGAGGCGAGTACGGGATCCGCAGCTGGAGGCCCGCGCTCCATGCCGGCTCGCTGTCATCGACGTCGATCAGTGTGCCGATGTCGCCCGCGACCGACACCCACTCGTGGAGCGAGATCGTCGCACCACCCGCGATCGCCGCGCGTGCGGCGCCGGTATGATACGCATCGGAGAAGCCGCGCGCCGCCGCGAGCACCCGCATGCGCCCGAACGTGCGCGCCAGCGTGAGCTCACCGTCCGCGCTGCCGGCCACCTGGTTCCAGCCCGCGTGCACGGCCGCGTCGAGTGGTGAGCCCGCCTGCTGCGACAGCGCCTGCCAGCGTCCGAACAGCTCCCACTCGTTCGGGAATCCCGTGCGCACCAGCGAGTTCGTCGCGTAACGCGCACCGAGCGCCAGGCGGCGTGGCAGACCCACCGACAGCAGGAACGTCGGCGAGTTCAGCACCTTGCGTGCGGGGGCATCCGTCGCCTGAAAGCGATGCAGGAAATTGAAGTGCAGGACGCCCGGCGCCGCGGTCCACGTCCCGCCCAGGTTCGGCGGCTGCTCGAGCAGCGACTGCGCATGCAGCGGCGCTGCCGACACCGCCAGTGGTGCCGGCGGCGTCCACAGCGCCGCCGACAGCAGCAGCGCCGTCGTCGCAATGAACCCGCGCGTCGCCGGCGTGCACCGCCTCGTCGACACGATCGCGATCCGCGTCATTGCACGCGTACCACGCCCGTCATGCCGGCACTGCGATGGGGGCTACAGTAGTAGTTGAACACACCGGTGGTCGTGAATGTGTGCTCGAACGTCTGTCCGGCTGTCGTCAGCGACACCTCCGTCCAGCGCGTGTGTCCGTCCGGCGTCACCGTGTGCGGCCCGCCGCTGCGATAGATCCACCGCACCGTCGTGCCCACCGCGACCGTGATGTCCGCCGGCACGAAGCTGGTCCCCGTGAGCTCCACCTCCACCACCTGCGCGCCTGGTATCGGCGCGAGCGTGAAGCCCACGCTGGCTTCCGCCCCCGCCGTCGTCGTCACCCGTTTCTTCGCGTTCTCGCCCGGCGCCAGCTGGAAACCGCCCGGTGGCACCACCTCCACGTCGTAGCCGGCCGCCGGCAGCGCCGTGAACACCGCAGCCCCCGTCGCGTTCGTCGCCTGCGACGCACGCGTAGCCGTCGCATCCGCATTGTACAGGTTGATCGTTACGTTCGACCGCGGCTGACTCGACGCCGTCACCGTCGCCCGGATGCTCGAGAGCGTGCTCGTCAGTGTGAAGTTCGCCGTCGCCGTCTGCCCGCCGGTCACCGTCACCGGCACGCTCGCCGCCTGACCCGCCGCCAGCGCGAAACCCGCCGGCGCCGTGATGCCGAGCGTCCAGGATCCCGCCGCCACGGCCGCGAACGAGAATGCGCCCGTGCCCGACGACGTGGCCGTCCGGTTAGTCGCCGCCTGGGTCAGTGTCAGAGTCGCGCCCGGCACACCCGTGCCCGCTGCCGTCACCTGGCCGGAGACCGTGCCGGTCGCAGGCGGATCGGTGGTACCTCCGCCGTCGCTGCCGCTGCAGGCGGCCGTGGCGATGAGGAGGAAAGCAGCGGTCGCACGGGAGATATGCATGGTCGCCTCCGGGCAGGGGAGAATGACGATTCGTTAGAGGAACGCATCTGTGACCGTCGTTATGACGCAGTGTTAGACGGGATCAGATGGAATCGGCGGCCAAATGGCCGCCACGGGCGGATTTAACGGCGGTTTGAATAGGGCTGGCGGAGGTACAGGGCATTCACGCTCACGCGCCGGCCGTCCTCCGTCTCGACGCGCACGGTCTCGCTCGGGACCACCGGCAGCAGGCCGTGTCGCGCGATCGCGCGATCCAGGTCGTCGGCGTCCATGAGCACGGCGCGGCCATCGGGCATGCCGTCGTAGACGCCGGGCTGTCCGTCGACGGGGTGGACACCAGCGCCAGTGAGGTCGACGTCGGGTGTGAACTGGTTGAGGAGGAGTCTGCCGGCGGGCTCGAGGACGCGCGCGGTGCCGGCGATTGCGGCGTCCCATTCCTGCATGGTGCGGGCGTTGTGGTACACGCCGAGCGCGACTACGAGATCGAAGGATGCGTCATCGAAGCGCGCCAGGTCATCCATGGCCCCGACGCGGACGCGGTTCACGGCTTCACTCCACCCGAGCACGGTGGCCACGCGCTCCCGCGTGCGTGTCACCATGGCCGCCGACGTATCGATGGCGTGGACATCGAAACCATGCTTCGCCAGAAAGACGGTGTTGCGCCCGCCGGCGCAGCCGAGATCGAGCACGCGGACGCGGTCGGGGTGGCCGTACTCCGTGACCAGCCGCACGAGCCGGTGATCGGGATCGCGTGCGGCGAACATGTCGACTACGTCCGGCTGTTCCCAGAAGCCGTCTGTCACGGTATCACCGGTGCAGGAGACACGATTGCCCTCGGGCTTCTCCTCAATATCGCACGGGAGGTGGCGCGACACTGCATCCCGGATTTTCAGGTGTCATCCGCGCGGCAGGGGTGCCGTCTCGCGGCGGGTCGCGACCGGTGCTAGACTCGATGAATGCGGTGCGGCCGGTCAGCGGCCGCTGCCGCATGCCCGATCCACGAGGAGGCGGTAATGCGATCTCTCCAATACGTGCTGGCTGCGACCCTGGTCCTGAGCGCCGGCTGCGATAGTTCCGAACGTGCAGAGACGGCGGCGAGCGAGCCAGTGAATGCAGCGGAGGTCGCGAGTGTCGGCGGGACGGCGGCGCGGCAGCTGCGCCAGACGCTGGTGCAGCGACTGACGGCGGCGATCGACAGCGGCGGCACGGCGAGCGCCATCGATGTATGTGCACTGGAGGCGGGCAATCTGACCGATTCGATCAGCGGCGCGCTCGGCGCGGGCATCGCCATGAAACGCACCTCGACGCGCGTACGCAATCCGCGCAATGCGCCCGATTCACTGGAGCAGGCCGCGCTCGCGTATTTCCAGAGCGTCGCCGACTCGGCAGGAGACCTGCCGGCGAGCTGGGTGCAGAACGCGGGCGCCGCGGGGCACCGCTACTACGAGCCGCTGCGTGTCGTGCAGCTGTGCGTGCAGTGCCACGGCCCGGTGGACTCGATTGCGCCGGATGTGCGTGCCGTGATCGCGGAGCGCTACCCCGAGGACCGTGCGACCGGCTATACGCCGGGCGATTTCCGCGGGCTGATCCGCGTGAGCGTACCGGCGAGCGAAAACAGGTAGCGCCACCGGTATCTGTCGTCACCGCCGATCGACCGCACCGAACACGATCGCGCCCGCCAGCGCGGGGTGAGAGGCCAGGTCTCGCAGCAGGGCGCGTGCGGACGCCGGGAGTGCAGCTGCCTCCGCGAGAGGGGGCGGTGCTGCACCGGCATCGGTCGGCTGGCGGTTGTCGAACAGCACGTTGTCGCGTTCGATGAAGCCGGCCGGGATGTGATGGCGCGCGACAGGACGCTGCCAGCAGTACGGATCGCCCGAATCGTAGCGCTCGTTCTGTCCGGTCTTCATGACGAGATTGCCCGTCAGCATACCGGGCGCAGTGCCCGCATCCGGCCGGTCGATCATCGCGCCGCACGCACCCGTGCGATACACGATGTTGCGCTCGATGCGCGCGGACGGCGTCGAGCCGTCGGGTCCCCAGAGCGCGATGCCCCACGTCAGGATGTCCTCGACGATGTTCTCGCGCACGTCCGCATCAGCCTCCACGAAGATGCCGATGCCCTTCCAGTAGCGCGTGACGCGATTGCGTTCGACGACGGCCTGCGCATCCCACGTCAGTCCGATGCCGACACCACGGCCGCCACCGACGCGCCCGCCCGCCGCCTTGTCCACGCCATCGATCACATTGTCGTGGATGTGTGCGCGCGCGCCGCGGTAGAGCGCGATGCCGTCCCACGAGTTGCGTGTGATGTCACAGCCGCTGATCGTGACATCGCCCGCCTCGCGCACGGCGATGCCTGCTATACCGACGATCGTCGCCGCGACCACCGTGGAGTCGCCGATGTTGTCGCGGATCGAGCAGGCTCCGAGCGACAGCGTGGAGCGTCGCACAACAATCGCGGCATCGGTCGCGCGGCCGTCGTCATCGCGTACGCCCCCGGTCACGGTGACGTTCCGGAGCGCGCAATCGATGCAGTCTTCGAACAGCAGGCCGTAACCGGCGTTCGTGCGGATGATGACGCTGTCGCGATGCGCGCCAACGATCCGAATGCCGGTCCCGCTGACGCGTGCGCCGAGCGTGGCCGGTACGTCCTCGTCCGCGTCCTGGCAGTTGCCGCACGTCGAGTCCATGTATGCGGCCGGCTCGAGCAGGTATTCACCCGCGCGCAGCAAGATTGTCGTATTGGGCGCGGCCTCCACGAGCGCACGCTCGAGCTGCGGTCCATCACGGACTTCCGTGCGCGGCAGTGTCGCACAGCCGGCCGCCAGAAGACATGTCGCGGTTACGAGCGTGCGTATCATCGGATGACTCCGGATCGGGTGGTCGTCACGGCAAAAGCGGCGGTAGTGATCCCGCGCTCCCGTGGCGTGGAGAATGCGTCGATGCAGCGGGCGGCTGACGGCTGGAGCGACGCCCGCGCGGCGTCGCGCTCCTGTCGCGCGACCGGCCACTCGTATTCCGGTTGCGCCGGAGGGGACCGTCCGCCGGATTGCAGGACGTCATGACGAACCGACTCGCGTTCTCAGCCCTGCTGCCGATCACGGCGCTGGCGGTGTTCTGCGCCATTCCGTGCCAGCCGCTCGTGGCGCAGGAGGCCTTTCCCCATTCCGCCCACGCGCGCCTCTTCCCTCTCTGTGCCGGCTGCCACGCGGCCGCTCTCGATCCCGGCGCGTCGATGTATCCGGAGCTGCCATCATGCCTGAACTGTCATGACGGCGGGCAGCTGGCGACCGTACAGTGGACAGCGCCGCTGGCGGAGCATCGTTCATCGTTCGATCACGTGGCGCACGTGCGGGCCGCACGCGAGGCCGGGACGCCGCTCGACTGTGTCGACTGCCACGTCAGGCCGGGCGCGGATCGGATGTCGGTCGGTGCGTTGAACGTCGGCACCGCCTGCGCCGGCTGTCACCGGACGCATGTCGCCGACAGCGAGTGCAGCCTGTGCCACCAGCCCGCCGCCGCCGATCATCCGCGCAGTGTGCATGCCGGGTGCGACGCATGTCACGAGGAAGTGCGCATCGACGCGCTGCCGAAGACGCGCAGCTTCTGTCTGGTATGCCACACCGAATTGCGGGCGCACTTCGCCGGACGCACGTGCGTGGAGTGTCATCTCATGTGAGATGCAGCGGCGAAGCGAGCTCAGTCAACGATCCGCCCTGCCCAGGTAATCCAGCACGAGCGATGTCATGGCCCGCATGCCGACGGGGATCGCCGAGTCGTCGGCGGTCATGGTCGGCGTGTGCAGCCCGCCGGACGTCGTGCCGGGCTTCGTGGTGCCGAGCCGGAAGTACAGACCGGGCACCTCCTGCGCGAAGTAGCTGAAGTCCTCGGCGCCCGTGGTGGGAGGCAGTACCAGCATGTTCTCCGCACCCACCGTACGCGCAAGTGTCGGCGTCATCCGCGCGGTGAGATCGGGGTCGTTCACGGTAACCGGATAGCCGCGGTTGTACGTCATCTCGAACGAGCCGCCGCCGGCCCTCGTGACGCCGTCGAGGATCTCACGCATGCGGCGCTCGATCATGTCCTGGACCGCCGGATCGAACGTGCGCACCGTGCCTTCCAGATACACCTCGCCTGGAATGATGTTGTTGCGCTCGCCGCCGCGGATGATACCGACGGTGACGACGCCGTCATCGAGCGCGGACATGTTGCGCGAGCGGATGGTCTGGAGCGCCATTACCGCCTGCGCCGCCATGACCACGGGATCGATGGACTCCTGCGGCTGCGCGCCGTGTGCCTGCCGGCCCATGATGCGGGCGGTCCAGCGGTCGGAAGCGGCCATGGCGGGGCCGGGCGTCACGCCGAGCTGTCCGACGTCGAGGGACGGGTGTGAATGCAGGGCGAACGCGACCTCCGGCGCCGGATCGCGGAACGCGCCTTCCTGGAGCATCAGTCGAGCGCCACCCTGCTCGCCCGCAGGTGCGCCCTCCTCGGCGGGCTGGAATATGAAGACGACGGTGCCAGCGAGGTCCTGCTTCATGCCGGCGAGGACGCTGGCGGTGCCGAGGCCGACGGCGGTGTGGATGTCGTGGCCGCATGCATGCATGACGCCGACTTCCTGGCCGTTGTACATGACGCGCTTCGTGGACGCGAAGGGCAGGCCGGTCGCCTCGGTGACGGGAAGCGCATCGATGTCGGCGCGCACGGCGACGACCGGGCCTGGCCGGCCGCCGCGCAGGATGCCGATGACGCCCGTGTGCGCGATGCCGGTGCGCACCTCGAGGCCGAGCCCGCGCAGGTGGTCCGCGATGAGCGCTGCGGTCTCTGTCTCACGGTTGCCGAGCTCCGGGTTCGCGTGGATGCGATGACGGAGCTCCGTGATCCGCGGCGTGTGTTGTGCGACGGCCGCGTCTGTCGCCGCGTTGGGCGACGGGGTCTGTGCGGCCAGCGGAGCGGCGAGCACTGTCGCGAGGATGGCGGTGTATATCGTCTTCATGGGACCTCTGGCCGGTGAGGGAAGGGGTACCGAATACTCAGCGTGCGGAATGGACTCCACAAGGCCGGGCGCATGGCGAGCCGTATCGAGACGGTGAACATGAAGGCGGGGATGCCCACGGCAGACGAGGCGAAGCAGCGGCTCGAAGCGGAGCTGCAGCGAGCCCGCAACGCGCGGGTCGCGGTGCTGAAGCTGGTGCACGGCTACGGCTCGACCGGGAAGGGCGGCCGCCTGCGCACGTCGCTGCGCGCGGAGCTGGACGCGCTGCATGCGGCGGGCAGGATCGGCAGCATCGTGACGGGCGAATCGTTCAGCATATTCGACGCGGCGAGTCGAGGCCTGCTGGACCGCTACCCCGATCTGCGTAGTGACTCCGACCTGGAGCGGGGCAATCCGGGCGTCACGCTGGTGGAGCTGTCCGGCCGCCGGCGCAATTCGCAGGGGCCGTGAAGCCGCTGCGCGTGGTCTGCCCCGCGCACACGAGGTGGAGAGCGACCGTCTCAGCGCCGCCACAGCCCGGGGTGGAACAGGAGCAGGACCGTGTAGATCTCGAGGCGGCCGACGATCATGAGGAATATCATGATGATCTGGCCCTGCCACGGCAGCCCGCCGAAGTTCTCCGTCGGACCGAGCTCGGCGAGCGCCGGTCCCACGTTGCTGACGGCGGTCGCTGCCGCACCGGCGGCGGCCGGCAGTGACAGCCCGAGCAGGGCCATCCCGAACGTGCCCAGCCCGAAAAGCAGCATGTAGAGCAGCACGAAGCCGAGCACGTTCAGCATGACCTCCTCGCGAACGATGCGGCCGCCCACCTTCGGCACGAACACCGCGCGCGGGTGCAGCTGCTTGCGGATCTCCAGCCACGCGTGCTTCAGCACCAGCAGCACGCGGATCATCTTCATGCCCCCGGCCGTCGACCCGGCCATGCCGCCCAGGAAGAACAGCAGGAACAGTGCGATCTGCGCGGCGGGTGCCCAGACCGCGTAGTCCGCGGTCGCATACCCCGTTGTGGTAACGATCGATACCACCTGGAACGTCGCCTCGCGGAGGACCTGCTCGAGCGGCTCACCATTGCCGCCTATCAGGAATGCGACCGCGAGGGTCGCGGTGACGGTGATGCCGGTGTAGAGCCGCCACTCCGTGTCGCGCCAGTACGCCCTCGGACCGCGAGCAATCGTGCGGTAATGCAGCGTGAAGCTGGTCCCGGCGAGGAACATGAACACGATGGCGATCCACTGGGTGGCGGCCGGGAATGCGCCCATGGAACCGTTCCGCGTCGAGAACCCGCCCGTCGGCATCGTGGTGAACGCGTGGTTCACCGCATCGAGGAGCGGCATCCCGCTCACGGCGTACAGCGCCACGAGAGCGGCGGTCATCGCGGCATAGACCATCCACAGCAGCTTCGCGGTTTCGCGGATGCGGGGCCGCAGCCGGTCGGTCGTGGGGCCGGGCGCCTCGAGCCGGAACAGCTGCATGCCGCCAACACCGAGGTAGGGCAGGATCGCGACACCCAGCACGATGAACCCCATCCCGCCGAGCCACTGCGTCACGCTGCGCCAGAGGAGGATGCCGGGCTCGATCACTTCGACGTCGGAGAACACTGACGCGCCGGTCGTTGTGAACCCCGATACCGACTCGAACAGCGCGGCGGTCGGAGAGGCAATGGCACCGGACAGCAGGTAGGGCAGCGCGCCGACGATGGCTACGGCCAGCCACGAGAACGTGACCGTTGCGAACGCCTCCTGGAAGTTGATGGCATCCGGTACACGCGTGAAATGCCGCGCCGTCCAGCCGGCGCCGCCCGCGACGAAACACGAGATCAGGAGGGGCAGGCCTGAGCCCTCGCCGAACGCGAAGCCGGCGATCGCGGTGACACCGAGTGCACCGGCGACGCCAAGCAGCACGGTGCCGACCAGGTGCGTGACATCCCCGAGCCCGAGGACCCGTACGCCTCTAGGCAAACAGGTCCTCCACCTTGCGGAGCGCCTCCGGCACGACGAACACCACGACGCGGTCGCCAGGCCGGATCTCGTCGTCGCCGCCCGGGATGATGGCGCGGTCGCCGCGCACGATCGCCCCGATCAGGCTCCCCTTCGGGAGCTTGACTGCCGACAGCGGCATGTCGATGTAAGGGAAGCGGGCAGAGACGTTGAACTCGATACCCTCCGCGCGTGTGCCTTTGAGCGTGGCGACTGCGAGCACGGACCCGCGACGCACGTGCGTCAGGATCGCGTTGACCGCCGCCATGCGCGGGGATACGGCGGCATCGACACCGACACGGGACACGAGCGGAATGTAGTTGAAGCGCTTGATCAGCGAGATCACGCGATGGGTGCCGAGGTTCTTCGCGAGCAGACACGACAGCAGATTGGTCTCATCGCTGCCGGTGTATGCGACGAAGCCGTCGGCATCGCCGATCGCCTCCATCTCCAGCAGCTCGAGGTCGGTCGCGTCGCCGTGCAGCACGAGCGTCTTGCGCAGATCCTCCGACAGCTCGAATGCGCGGTTGCGGTCGCGCTCGATCAGCGTGCAGCCGATCTTGTGCTCTTCCAGCATGTGCGCGAGGAACCACGCCTCGCGACTGCCGCCGGCGATGATCACGCGACGCAGGTCGAAGCGCTCGTAGCCCGCGAGCGGCAGCACGTCCGGCATGTGCTTCGGCTCGCCCAGGATGAAAACCTGGTCGCCCTCCTCGATGCGCGTACCGCCCGACGGAATGATCGTCTCGCCATCCCGTGCGATCGCCACGACCAGCGCGCGGACGTCCTTCATGCCCCGTCCGATCTCGAGCAGCCGCTTGCCCGCGACCGGCGCGCCCGGCTTCACGCGCACGCCGATCAGCTGCACCAGTCCGTTCTCGAACTGTGCGAACTCCGCCGCGGCGGCGCTCTGCAGGAGCTGATAGCTCTCCAGCGCGCACTCGCGCTCCGGATTGATCATCAGGTCCACCCCGAGCCGCTCCGGCGGCAGGATCCCGGTATGGTCGTAGTAGTCCGGCTTGGAGACGCGCGCGATGCGTTTCGGCACATCGTACTGCGCGGCGGACAGGCAGGCCATGATGTTGACCTCGTCATGGCTCGTCACCGCAAGCAGCAGGTCGGTCTTCGTGATGCCCGCCTGCTCCAGCGTCGTCAGGCTCGCGCCGTTCCCCTCCACCACCAGCGCGTCGAGGAAGTCCTGCGCCATGCGCGCTCGCTCGCGGTCCTGCTCGATCAGCACCACGTCATGGTTCTCGAGCGCGAGCTGCTGCGCGAGGTGCATTCCTACATCACCAGCACCGAGGATCAGAATCCTCATATCACATCACGTCCGGGTACGGGTACTCTCGTCTGTGTCGCGACACAGCCAGGAAAGATCATACGTGATCCCGATGCAGGAAAGCCCCGCGTGTGCGGGGCCTTCCATGAACGGTCGATCTGCCTGAAACGCGGAGGTTACTGGTTTACCTCGAACTCCAGAGTCTCCACCGTCCGGCCGTTCAGCTGGATCTCGACCCGGTACTCCCCGGCCGGCAATCCACCCGGCTGGGAGATGTGGAACTCGGTCGTGGCCGGTCCCGTGGGTGAGATCGTCTGCGATGTCTCGTCCACCACCTGGCCGTCCTCGAACGTCCAGCGTGCCGACAGCGTCGAACCGCTGGCCGCGCCCTCGGTGTTCACGGAAACGTAGATAGTGTCGCCGGGTCCGAAATCATCCGTCCCCTCGTCGTCCGCGATGCGCCCTTCGGCGTCGATCGAACGGCCGAGCTCGACGTCGGTCACGCGCACGGCCTCGGCCGTGGTCGCTTCGTCGGCCATCGGCACATCGACATCATCGTCCACTTCCGCCTCGCGGTCGCACGCGCCAAGCATCGGCACCAGACCGATCGCGAACGCCAGCGTGAAAGCCCGCCGTGTCATCCTCATGTTGCACCCCGCTCGCGGGACGGAATCTTCAGCTCCTGACCGGGATGGATCAGGTCCGGGTTGTCGATGGTGTCGCGGTTCGCCTCGAAGATGCGCCGCCACTGGCCCGCATCGCCGTATTCCCGCTCCGCGATGGCTGACAGTGTGTCACCCGACTTGACCGTGTAGCTGCTGACTGCGCCCGCCGCCGGCCGCGCCGGGGTGTCCGGCTGTGTCGACGAGCCGCTCTGTACGTTCGAGAAGTCTGCCTTCGGCTTCTCTTTACGATCGAAGAGTCCCAATTCGGCCTCCATGGTAGGGGTCTCCCGCAAGCGGAGGCCAGAAAGGGGCATTATGCATGCCGGAGGAGCCGAAGGAGCTATATGCGTTGGCGCGCAGGGCCTGCAGCCGCGCCGGCCGCGAGGGTGGTGCCGGGCGTTGCGAGGGCCGCGAACCTTCCATCCGCCGCCCCTCGATCGGAGTGAATGGAGGATCCAGCGCGCGTGGCGCGCTCAACCTTCCATTGCCGCGGCCGCCCGCGCGGCCGCTGGAGGGTTGAGCGTTTTATCTGCGTCAAATGCTCCAGATGTGTGATGCCGGTGCGCCGAATGGAGGATTGGAGGCGCCCGCCGAGCGCCACGGTCGGAGGCGCCGGCCGGGCGCCACGGTCGGAGGCTCGGCCGGGCGCCACGGTCGGAGGCGCCGGCCGGGCGCGACAGTCGGAGGCGCCGGCCGGGCGCGACGGTCGGAGGTGCCGGCCGGGCGCGACAGTCGGCGGTGCCGGCCGTCTCCCCTCAGGTGCTCGGGCCCGGCTCCCCGGCCGCGGAATTCGGCCGGCCGCGCCGCGCATTCGCTCGGATGGCGGATGCGACGAACGCCGCCAGGCCGCCCGCGCGCTTCTCGTAGAATGCGGTGAAGCGCGGGTCCGTCTCGTACATATCCGCGAGCGCCGCGTGCGCCTCGGGGCTGCAGTCGTAGAACCAGCGGCTGATATGAAGCCGCATCGCTTCGGCCCCCGCCATGGCGTCGCTGCCTTCAGGGTCGGCCCCGGCGGCCAGGAGCGTGGCCATACGCGCCTGGTTCCCCTCATCCTCCTGCCGGATCTTCTCCCAGTCGGCGCTGCTGTGCCCGCCCGCGCGGCGCATGGACTCGCTGTATGCGTCCGTATCGCCCCACCGCTCCCTGGCCTCGTCGCCGTGCGTCGCCTGGTGCGCGCGGACGTCCTCCGGCGCGTTCGCAAACGCGTCGAAGCCTTCGGCCATCTCATCACTTCCCATCGTTACCCCCTTCTCCATGGATTCCAGTGCGTGATCCAGTGCCCGAATCACCGCGTCCATCCGGCGCTGCTCGGCCAGCAGCTGATCCCGCTGCGCCGTGAGCGCCGCGGCCTGCTCGGCCGCGGGCGCGTCGAGCAGCTCCGCGATCCGGTCCAGCTGAAAGCCGAGCTCACGAAACAGCAGGATGCGGTACAGCCGCTCCAGATCAGTATCCGAATACAGGCGATAGCCCGCGCCGCTTCGATCCGACGGCTCCAGCAGCCCGATCTGGTCATAGTGGTGGAGTGTGCGGACCGTCACCTTCGCAAGCGCCGCCAGCTCACCCACCTGCCATCGTCCCGCCATGTTCGCCTCGTTGTCCGGTGGTCCGCAGTGTCCGCCAATGGTACCGTCTCACGTTGCGTGAGGGTCAAGGGGACTCGTGAATGTGCTCTCCGGCCGCTTCGCCCGGGGGCTGTGTTCTGCCGGGTCCGGCTGAATTCCGAAGTCCGCGACCCGGTGTCGATTTCGCCCGGCATCGTTCGACGTACAGGTGAGCGGATACACAGGGACTCTGACGAAACGGAGATCAGACATGAAGGCGAACCCGTACCTGAACTTCAAGGGCAACACCGAGGAGGCGTTCAATTTCTACCGCTCGGTGTTCGGTGGCGAGTTTGCCGCCGTCATGCGCTTCCGGGACTTCAAGGATGAGTCGATGCAGGTGCCGGAGCAGGAGCGCGACAGGATCGCGCACATCGCGCTTCCGATCGGCGACTC
Organism: Longimicrobiales bacterium; assembly: GCA_035461765.1. Classification (GTDB taxonomy): domain Bacteria; phylum Gemmatimonadota; class Gemmatimonadetes; order Longimicrobiales; family RSA9; genus SH-MAG3. Next base: position 17,419 of record DATHUY010000035.1, on the reverse strand, counting down.
CATGCTGATGGGGACGGACGTGCTCGAGGGCTGGCCGAAGCCGCTGACGTTCGGCACGAACTTCTACATCACGATCGAGCCCGACACGGCGGAGGATGCGACGCGCATCTTCAACGCGCTCGCGGAGGACGGCGAGGTGGAGATGGCGTTGCAGGCGACGGAGTGGGCGGAGCTGTATGGATCGCTGCGTGATCGCTTCGGCGTCCAGTGGATGCTGAGCTACGGGGACGGCGCTCTCTGAACGAAATCGGGAGCGGGAGCGGGAGCGTGTTCGTGTTCGGATCGGGAAGAGCCGTGACAGCGACGCGCTCCCGTGCCTCGAGCGGTGCTGCGGCACGGATTGTGACGCGAGCAGCACAACCGATATCCACTGGAAACGGGAGGGCTCGCCATGCGCCGGATTCCCGGTCTTCTGTTCGTGCTTCTCGCACTCGGCGCCACGTCCGCGCGCGCGCAATCCGTGCAGCCGTGGTGCTTCACGGGTTTCCATCCGGGCGAACTGGCGGGTACGGTGTTCCTGCCCGAGGGCGACCTGTTCTGTCCATTGCTCGCCGACCCCAAAGCCGAGCGCTCCTTCGTCAGCTTCCTGCGTGGCGATTTCCCCGCGCTCCAGGCTGGTGTGGATGTGGGCGAGGACATGAGCATCGGTGCGGTGGGGCTGGGCGATGCGTTCCCGCTCGTGCGTTTCGCCGGGTCCACGCCTGGCAACGGCCTCCAGGTCGCCATTGTGGGCAGCATCTTCGCGCAGTTCGACATGGGCACCGAGTCGATCGATCTGATCAACGCGGACTACCTGGTCGGCGTGCCGGTAACCTTCCGCTGGTCCGGCTTTTCTTCGCGTCTGCGGCTGTATCATCAGAGCTCTCACCTCGGCGACGAGTTCCTCCTGCGCACGGAGCTGCAGCGTGAGAACCTGTCGTTCGAGGCGCTGGAGCTGCTGGTGTCGCAGGAGTTCGGGCCGCTGCGCGCCTATGCGGGCGGGGAATACCTCTTCAACCGCGAGCCGGAGACCCTCGACCAGACGCTCGCCCACGTCGGCCTCGAGGCCAGGGCGGGCCAGCTGCGGGGTGTGCGCTTCGTAGCCGCCGTGGATGCCAAAATGGTGGAGCAGAGGGACTGGGATCCCGGCCTGAGCGCTCGTGCCGGCATCGAGTTCGCCTATTGGCGCGACGAGGAGCATCCGCCGCGACTCTGGGCGATCCTGTTCGAGTTCTATGACGGTCCGTCGCCCTATGGCCAGTTCTTCCAGGAGCAGGTGCGCTGGTTCGGCGCCGGCCTGCACCTCTCGCTCTGAGCCAGGGCGGGAGCGACCTCGAGACCGCCGGACGTGCACGGAAGCAGGCCAAAACATAAATTCGAAGATCGCCCCCTTTCGATCCCGATCCGACCGCGTCTTTCTGAACGAATTCGGGATCGGGATCGGGAGCGTGTTCGTGTGCGTGTGCGGGAACTGCATCCGGGGTTGACTGCATGATATCCGACATCATGAGGGCGGCGCGGTACGCGGCGCGGGGGCTGGGGCGCTCACCGCAGTTCACGCTGGCGGCGGTGATCACATTGGCGCTCGCGATCGGCACGAACGCGGCGATCTTCAGCGTGGTGCAGGGCGTGCTGCTCAGGCCGCTGCGCTTCCACGATGCGGACCGCCTCGTCATGCTGCGTCACTCCGCGCCGGGTCTCGGCTACGACGATTTCGGGATCTCGCCCGGTCTGTACCAGCTGTACCGCAGCAGCGGCCCCTTCGCGTCCAGCGGTATCTACACCGAGGCCGATGTCAACGTGACCGGCGATGCGGCGGCGCCCGCGCGCATAGCCGCTTTGCGGGCGTCGCGCGACGTGTTCGCCACACTCGGCGTCACGCCCGAGGTGGGACGCGTGTTCGACGAGGCAGAGGATCGCCCCGGCGGCCCTGCAGCCGTGCTGCTCAGCTACGGTCTCTGGGAGGAACGATTTTCGGGCGACGTATCGGCAGTCGGTCGTTCCATGCAGATCGATGGCGAAGCCCACACGATCGTGGGTGTGATGCCGGAGAGCTTCGAGTTCCCGGCACGCGACACCCGACTGTGGCTGCCCCTGGCGCTCGACACTACCGAAGAGAGCTACGGGAACTTCAGCTACCAGGCCGTCGCACGGCTCCGTGACGGCGTGGAGGCGGAGCAGGCGACCGCGGCGCTCCGGCCGGTGCTCGACCGCCTGCGCGAGGACGGCCCGGAAGCCGGCGACTTCACCGCATTCATGGACGCGGGCCGGCTCGCCGCCGTCGTATCACCGATGAAGGAGCTGGTGGTGGGCGATGTCAGCCGTGCACTCTGGATCCTGCTCGGCACGGTCGGCTTCGTGTTCCTGATCGCGTGCGCGAATGTGACGAACCTGTTCCTCGTGCGTGCGGAGGCGCGGCAGAAGGAGATGGCGGTACGGGCAGCGCTCGGCGCGGGGCGCTCCGGACTGATCGGCCACTACGCCGCGGAAGCGCTGCTCATTGCCGGTGCGGGCGGTGTGCTCGGCCTGGCGCTGACGTGGGCGGCGCTGCGTGCCCTGCTCGCCATCGCACCGCCGAACATTCCGCGGCTGCACGAGGTGGCCATCGATCCTGTCGTGCTCGCGTTCACGCTGCTGGCCACTGCGCTCGCGGCGGTGCTGCTCGGGCTGCTGCCGACGCTCCGCCTGACATCGCCCGACGTGCTCGCGACCGTCAGCCGCTCCGGCCGCGGCGGCAGTGCCGGACGCGAACGCAACCGCGTCCGCAAGACGCTCGTCGTCGCACAGACCGCGCTCGCACTCGTGCTGCTCATCGGCTCCGGTCTCATGGTGCGCAGCTTCGACAACATGCGCGAGCTCGAGCCGGGCTTCGATCCGGCCAACGCGCTCACGTTCCGGCTCTCTCTTCCCCTGTCGACCTACCCGGACGGTGCCAGCATCACGCAGTTCCACACGGAGCTGCTGGAGCGGCTGCGCGCCATACCGGGCGTCCAGCAGGCGGGTGCAACGTCGCACCCGCCGCTCGCCGGCTGCTGCTCGGGTACCGCGCACCTGATCGAGGACCAGCCGGTCGAGCCCGGCCAGATGCCGCCCATGTTCTGGTACTCGAGCGTGTCCGACGGCTATTTCGACGCGATGCGCATCCCCATCATCGCAGGGCGCGAGTTCGACTCGTTCGACCGCGACACAGCGCGACACAACATCATCGTGAGCGAAGCCGTTGCCACCGCGCTCTGGCCGGATCAGGAGGCTGTCGGCCGCCGCATCCGCCCCACGTCCGCGCCCGACTGGTTCACCATCGTCGGTGTGGCGGGCAGCGTGCGCGACCGCGCGCTCGAGCTCGAGCCGAGCCAGATGGTCTACTATCCCATCGCGGCGGGTGCGGGCGGCCAGCCGCAGAGCATGACGTACGTAGTGCGCACGGCACGCCCCGACGCGATCGCACCACTCGCGCGCGCGCAGGTGTGGGCGATAGATCCGAACCTGCCGATCGCAGCAACAGCCACGTACGAAAAGATCGTTGCGGACTCGATGGTGCGCATGAGCTTCACGATGCTCGCGCTCGTCGCGGCATCGGCCATTGCCCTCATCCTCGGCGCGATCGGCCTCTACAGCGTCATCTCCTACATCGTGACACAGCGCACCAACGAGATCGGCATCCGGCTCGCGCTCGGCGCACAGCCATCAGAGGTGCGGCGCATGGTCGTCCTCCAGGGCGCTCGCCTCGCCGCGCTCGGCCTGGTCATCGGTTTCATTGCAGCGATCGCGCTCACGCGGCTCATGGAAGGCATGCTCTTCGGCACGACGCCGAACGACCCGCTGACATTCGCGGCGGTCACGGCAGTGCTCGCGGCCATCGCCCTCGTCGCGACGTACGTCCCGGCACTGCGCGCGTCGCGGATCGACCCGGCTTCATCGCTCAAGCTGGAGTGAGAATCGAGGACGTCTTCGCGCACAGATCAGCGGGCAGCGGGCGCGGCACAAGGCCCGCAGCGCTGCGCCAGCTGAAACAAACGCGGCAGGGGCCCGTCCTGAACAGAGGAGGGAACCGCGGGTAACCATTCGGGAAGCCGCGGCCGGTTCATTCAGAGGGCAGCAATCCATGGCGACAATGTACTGTGCACTGTGCAGGCGACCGGTGGATGCCAGGCGCCAGATCGGCGCCGGCACCATCATCGTCGGCGTGCTGACCGCCGGCTTCTCGCTGCTCGCGATCCCGTTCTACTCGAAGCGCTGCTCCATCTGCAAGAGCGCTGCGGTCTCCGATATCGACCCGAACACCGTCCTCGCCGGCGCCTCACCCGCCCGCATCTCCGACATGGAGCAGCGACTCCGCCTCACCGAAGCCGAGCTCGATGTCGCCAGCAGCGAGCTCGACCGACTCCGCACGGAACGCGACTTCTACCGCGAGCTCCTCGGCGACCGCGCGTTCGAAAAGCCGAAGCACCCGTAGCACGGCCCCGTCTCACCCGCCTGCGACCGGCCCGCCCGTCCCGCCGCGCAGTCGACCGCGGAGCGTTCCGTCCCAGCCCCCTTGCCCCATCGGCGGCCGCCACTATATAAACGAGTTACATAGTCACCGCCGGACTGGAGGCCTGCCGTGATCACGCCGCTCACGTACACCATCCTGCTCGCGCTCGCCGATTCGGATCGGCACGGCTACGGGATCATCAAGGAGATCGAGGCGCGGCTCGGCGCAGCGGCCGCGCCGAGCACGGGCGCGCTGTACCTGGCGTTGCAGCGGATGGAAGGCGAGGGTCTGCTGACGGAATCTCCGACGCGACCGGGCGCGCACGAGGACGCGCGGCGTCGCTATTACCGGATCACGCGGCAGGGTCGTGCGGCGGTGGTGGCGGAGTCGGCGCGGCTGGAGAGGCTGGTGGACGCAGCCCGACAGAAGGACCTGCTGCCGCGTGGAGCGGACGCATGAGATCCGGCGAGCGGCTGTTCAGGCTGGCGCTGCGGCTGACGCCGCGCGCGTTTCGTGAGCGGTATGCCGACGAGATGCTGGCGACCCACCGGCTGCGCATGAACGACGTGCGCGGGGGCTGGCTGGTGCGGCAGGCTGTGATGGTGCGGGAGACGCGGGGCGTGCTGTGGGTGGCGCTGCGACTGAGGGCACGTGCATGGCGATCAGCGACGCCGTCGGCGGCGCCGGATGCGCGACGCCCGCGCATACTGGACGGCATCGCGCAGGACATCCGGTTCGCAGTGCGCACACTGCGGCGGAGTCCGGCATACACGGCCGCTGCCGTCGTCGTGCTGGCACTCGGCATCGGCGCGGGCACGGCTATCTTCTCCGCGCTGAATGCGTTCTTCTTTCGCCCGCTGCCGTTTGCGGAGGAAGACCGTCTCGTGATGCTGTACGAGACGAATCCGGAGTTCGGGTGGACGGATGCGTCGGCGGCGCCGGCCAACGTTCTGGACTGGCGCGAGCAGATGTCGGCATTCGCTGACGTCGCTGCGTGGTCCGATTTCGTGGATGGCACGACTTACGTAGCGGACGGCGAGCCTGTGCTCCTCGCGGCCTCGGCCGTCACGGGCAATTTCTTCGACGTGCTGGGCGTGCGGCCTGCGCTGGGGCGCGGGTTCCGGTGGGAGGAGACGTGGGAGACCGGCCAGCCGGTGGCCGTGCTGAGCCACCGTCTGTGGGTGACGCATTTCGGTGCGGACCCGGATGTGGTCGGCGGCGTCTACGATCTCGGCGGCAATCGTGTCGAGGTCGTGGGCGTGATGCCGGAAGGCTTCAGCTTCCCATCGTCGGACACGGAGCTCTGGTATCCGTGGGCGTGGCCGGCGGAGAATCGCGAAGCCGTGTGGTTCCGGCGCGCGCATTTCGTACGGCCCATCGCGCGGCTCGCGCCGGGGGTGACGCACGAGCAGGCGGCCGCGGAGCTGGAGCTGGTCGTGCAGCGCCTTCAGACGTCATTTCCCGAGACGAACTCGGTGATGGGCGCGGGCATGATGCCGGCGCGCGACTTCCTGATCCGTCAGGTCCGGCGTCCACTGCTGATACTGTTCGGCGCGGTCGCTCTGCTGCTCCTGCTCGCCTGTGCGAACGTGGCGAATCTGACACTCGTGCGCGGCGCGGAGCGCGGTCGCGAGATGGCGCTGCGACACGCTCTCGGTGCGGGGCGCCTGCGGGTGGCGCGTCAGCTGCTGACGGAGAACCTGCTGCTCGCGGTGGCTGCGGGCATCATCGGGATCGCCCTCGGCTGGGCGGGCGTGCGCGCCATGGCGGCGTTGACAACGCTCGGCATTGACGGTGCCACGTCGATCGCGCTCGACGTGCGCGTGATTCTTTTCACACTCAGCGCAACGCTCGCGAGCGGGATGCTGTTCGGCCTCATACCGGCCATCCGGTCAACGGGCGAGCGCATCAGCGGCACGCTGATTGACGGCGGCACGGGCGCTTCGTCCGGGGCGGGACTGCGGACGGTGCGCACGCTCGTCATCGCGGAAGTCACACTCGCGCTGCTGCTGGTGATGGGTGCGGGTCTGATGACGCGCAGCTTCCTGCTCATGCGCGATGTCGATCCCGGTTTCAGCACGGACGGTGTGCTGGCCGTGGAGGTGAGCATCCCGTCCGCGCGCTATGCCAGCCGCGATGAAGTGCTTGCGTTTCAGGACCGGCTGATCGAGGCGCTCGAGAGCCGGCCCGGGATCGACCGCGCGGGCATCATCGGCCAGCTGCCTCTCGCCGGGCCCAGCTGGTCGAGCCAGTTCCAGGCGGCTGGCTGGCCGGCTGAGCGTGTCGGCTTCGAGATCCTGCATCGCCGGGCGGACGCAGGCTATTTCGCGGCGCTCGACATTCCGCTCGTGCGCGGCCGCATGTTCGAGCCGCGCGACCGCACCAGCGCGGTGCCGGTAGTTCTGATCAACGAGACGTTCGCCGCGGAGCATTTCCCGGGCGAGGATCCGATCGGGCAGCGGATCGCGTACGACCGCGCGCCGGACGAGAGCTCGATCTGGTACGAGGTCATCGGCATCGTTGGCGACCAGAATCAGGTGAGTCCGGGTGTGCCCGCGCGCGCCGAAGCATTCGAGAACCGGCACCAGGACTGGGCGCGCACGAACTGGGTGGTGGTGCGCACGGCCGCCGATCCGATGAGCATGATGCCGACCGTGCGGAGTGTGCTGAGTGAGCTGGATCCGCTCATTCCGATTGCCGAGGCGCGGCCGCTGCGCGAAGTGTGGCGGGCGTCCATGGCGCGCGAGGAGTTCATCCTGACGCTGCTCACGATCTTCGGTGTGGTCGCGCTGCTGCTGGCGATCGTCGGCGTGTATGCGGTGACGGCGCAGGCCGCACGCAGGCGCACACGGGAGATCGGCATCCGGATGGCACTGGGCGCCGGTGCGGGCGACGTCATCATGCTGATGCTCGGGCGCTCGCTCGCAATGGTCGGCACGGGTGTAGTCATCGGCCTCGCACTCTCGCTCGTGGCGAATCGTGCTCTCGCGTCGATGCTCTACGGCGTCTCGCCCGGCGACCCGCTGACCGCAGCGGGCGTAGTGCTGATTCTCTCCGTCGGCGCAGGCATCGCGTGCTACCTGCCCGTGCGCCGGGCCACCGCCGTGGATCCCGTTCGCACGCTCAGGCAGGAGTGATGCCGGCCGCTGGGCAATGCGCTAACGGTCCGCGGCAAGGTGACGGTCGAGGAACTCGCGTATTGCAGGGATCCGCATCTCGTCGGGCGGCACGTGACCTACGCCGTCGAATAGTGAGAGCTCCTTCGGCTCGCTGAGCAGATTCCACAGCGGCTGTGCGCGCGTGCGCCACGGATGCTCCTCGTCCTCGCGCCCGTTCACGACCAGCGTGGGCGCGCGGATGTGCGGCGCGAAGTTGATGTTGCTCGCTTCGGGCAGGGTCGGATGGACGCGCTCGTCAATGCCGGCGCCGACGAGGACGACTGCGCGGAACCGGTCATCGACCGCAGCGAAGAGCAGTCGTGAGCCGGCGCCCCAGCTGGTGCCGACGTAGGCGATCGCGCCGGCATCGATGTCATCGCGTGTCTCGAGGTAGTCGAGCCCGAGCCGCAGCTCCGTCGCGTGCAGCACCATCTGGTCGCGGAACGCGACACTGTTCGTGGCCGGACGCTCGAAGTCAGGCGGGAACGCCCGCTCGGTCATGCCCTTCATCACCACCGTGAACACGGCATCGCCCGCGCGTACCAGCGGGCCGAGCGCTTCCTCCGCAAGATCGGCGACATTGTTACCGAAGAAAGCGGCGGAGCTGGGCACGTTGACGACCGTGCGGAACGGCGGCCGTCCGGATGTGGGCAGGAAGAGGTAGGCCAGCACACGCTCGCCAGCGGGACCGTTGTACGTGATGCGCTCGCGCGTCCACGCGGCAGTCTCGATCCGCTCCTCTACCACAGGCTCGAGCGGGATCGGATCATAGTTGTAATGCGAGAGCAGTGTGCGGAACGTGGCTTCGTCGACGGGCTCGTAGACCGGCGACTCGACTTGGAGACGGAGCGGCCCGTCGCCCTGCCGGCTCGCGGGCACGGCGCGATCGGCCGTGCGCGCACACCGGAACCCGACTGTCGATGTCGCTGCCCCGGGATCCATCGACCCGACTTCCGTGAACACGTAGATCGGATCGGCGAAGGAGCCACCGGTCATGGCGCGGCCGGCCTCGGAGCGATTGTACAGCCACTCCTTGGCGTTGCCGGCCATGTCGAGCGCGCCGAACGCGCTCAGGCCGAACGGATAGGCGCCGACGACGGTCGTGCCGCCACCATCGAAGTTCGCGCGTTGCGCGGACGGATCGTCCGGGCCGGCGTAGCCCCAGGGCATCTCGATGCCCTGCATGAATGCGCGCGCGCCGTTGCGTGCCGCGCGCTCCCACTCGAACAGCGTCGGCAGCCGCGCTCCGCGGAACCGGCAGTATGCCGCGGCCTCATACCAGCTGACACCCGTGACGGGATGATCGGCGAGCTCGGCGGGAGGCCGTCCGACCCAGTCGCGCGGACCGGGCAGCTTCGTGCGATCGACGAAGCCGCTCAGCACTGCCGCTGCACTGTCGGATACGGCTTCGGCGAGATCGCTCCAGTATTCCTGGCGCGTGTATCCGCCCGCATCGACGAACTCGGCAAACTGCGCGTTCGTCACCTCGAGCCGATCGATGAAGTAGTCGGCGAGCGTGGCAGTGAGCGACTGGAGGTCGCGGCTCGCGATCTGATAACGGTCGCCCGGCACGTGCACCATGCCGGCCGGCACATCCGATGCACGGGGCAGCCTCACGTCCAGCCGCATCTCGGCCTCACCGCCGAAGCGCGACAGCAGCCGTGTGCTCGCGTCGGACGCCGGCCGCTCGACCGGCGCGTAGCCATCCGCCTCGACACGCACATGGTAGTCCGCGCGCGCGATCGCCAGCCCGCGCAGCGGCGTGACGCCCAGGTCGATGCGATCGCTCTCTACGTCCTGTGTTGCGCCGGTGAAGGGAACCACGGTGACCCGTGCGCCCGCCGGATCGCTGAGCACAGTCAGCCGGTTCGTAAACCGGGCAGCCAGCGTGTCCGGAATGGCCTCGCCTTCCGCCCGCGCGCGCTGCGCCAGGTCGAACGCCTCGATATGGCTGCCGGCATCCGCCAGTGATCGCAGCTCCACCAGCAGCGCGTCACCGCTGAGCACCCGGTCGCCGCCGCTGCTCACCGCATAGGCGGTCACGGCGATGGCCGTGAGGACCAGCAGTCCCGCCGCCGCGATCCCCAACCGCATGCGCCGGCTGAGCGCTAGCGCAGGACGTCGATCTGTGGGTTGGCCGGACGATTCCGTGCTGGTCGTCCGCTCCACGCCCTGCGACGTGATGTCGTACGCCCACGCGAGCACGAGTGCGAGCGGGAAGCCGAGGATTGCGACGACGATGATCGCGCGCGTGATCCACGACGGCAGATCCAGCTCCGGCACCACGATCGATGCCGCCTGCACGACGAACCACGCCACCACGCCGTACACCGCGGCGACGCGGTAGACGTGGCGTTTCTTCAGCTCGGACAGGAATTCCCGCATCCGGCTCATGGAGAGGCTCCTGCAGGGAGGAAGGACGGTCAACTATGGAGTACCGCCGCCCTCCGTGCAAGTGGTTACCGGCCGGGTCTTCAGTACTTTGCGAGCAGGGGCTGGAGATCGATGCCACGCCACAGACGGTCGCGCATCATCTTCGTCTGTGCGAGCGCGTGCGCACCGGCGGGAGCGACCTCGAACATCCGGCGGGAGCTGCCCTCGATAGTGCGCCGGCTGGAGCGGACCAGTGCCTTGTCCTCCAGCCGGTCCAGTGTCGAGTAGACCGCACCGATGGCGACATCGCGCCCGGTGACGGACTCGATCTCCTGCCGTACGCGCATGCCGTACGCCCGGTCGCCAGTGCGGAGCACGGCGATGAGCACCTGTTCCTCGAATACGCCGAGCGGCGCGTCGTGCTGTGTCATTGTTCGCGCAGCACTCCCGCCGGATCCGCGCGTGCTGCGCGCCATGCGGGGATCAATGCGGCGATGATACCGGCCGCGAGCAGTATGGCTGTCGCGACAAACAGTGATGTCGCGTCCGCAGGTGTGACATCGTACAGGAATGTGCCGATCAAGCGCATGAGCGCGAGCGAAGCGATCGTGCCGATCACCGCCCCGGCGGCGACGAGGATACCGCCGCGCGCGACGATCCGCGCGATCAGCTGCGAGGGGCGCAGTCCGAGCGCCATGCGAATGCTCCACTCGCGCCGCCGCCTCCCGACGAAGTGCGCCACGACGCCATATACGCCGATGGCACCGAGCAGGAGAGCAAGCCCGCCGAGCATCACGAGCAGCCGCTGCAGCTGGAGTGCAGGGCCGAGCGCCCTGTCGAATACGTCCTGCATGGTGGTCGTGCTGCCGACGGCGACGATCGGCGCGACGCGCTCGATCGTGGTGCGCGCGCCGCTGAACACGGATGTGGGGTCCACGCCCGGACGGGTGCGGATCACGACGGTCTGCTGCAGCGCCGTGTTCGGTACGTGCGACAGCAGCATGTAGCGCGCGGGCACCGGCCCATCCGTGAGGCCCGCTTCCGCGGCGTTTTCCGCCACGCCGATCACGCGCGCCAGTCCGCCGGTACCGCTTGCCACCATCCGCCCGATCGGATCGATCGAGCCGAAGAACGTCCTCCGCGTCGCTTCGTTGATGATCACGAGCGGCTCCTCGCTCGACGCATCGGCGGCCGTGAAGTCGCGCCCGGCACGTATGCCGATGCCGAGCGTGCGCAGATAGCCGGGCGTCACGATGCGGAATGCAGTGGTCGTCGTTTCGCCGCGCTCGAGACCTTCGACGTAAAAGCCCCAGTTGTTACCGCTGCCGCGCAACGGCAGCTTCTGCGTCAGCGCCGCACTCTCGACGCCGGGCAGCGCCTCCAGCTCGGGGATCATCGCACCGAGCATGCGCGCGCGCTCCGCACGCGGGGTCGTGTATTCCGTGACCACGTCCAGCACCGCGATCTGCGCAGTGTCGACCCCCGGATCGATGGCGCGCAGATTATTGACAGTACGGATCAGGAGCGCCGCGCCCGCGACGAGAAGCACCGCGAGCGCTACCTCGAAGATCACGAGGCCGTTCTCCAGGGCACCGCCGCGCGCGCCAATACCGCTCGTGCGGCCGCGCGTCAGCGAATCACGCAGGTCGCCGCGCGAGAGCGCGAGCGCCGGCACACCCGCCACGACGAGGGCTGCGAACAGGCTGATTGCCATCGCAATCAGGAACACGCTCCAGTCCAGTCGTGCATTGTCGAGGAGTGCGCCGAGTGGCAGGCTGTGTGTCAGCAGGTTGAACGAACCCGCCGCCAGCAGCGATCCCGCAATACCAGCCCATACGCCGAGGATCACCGTCTCCAGCATGACCTGCTGCAACAGCTGGCGCCGGCTCGCGCCGAGCGCGCTCCGCACAGCCATCTCCGTCGAGCGACTGTCCACCTGCCCCAGCATCAGCGCCGAGACGTTCGAGCACGCGATCAACAGAATCAGCGCCATCGCAGCCAGAGTCGCCAGCAGCATCGGCTTCACAGTGCCCGCGAACGAGTCCGCAATCGGCGTGATCGACGGATTCCGCGACTTGTCCCAGTCCGGATTGTAGTCGAACCGCTCGTGCAGGCGCGTCGCCATCTGCTCCAGCGGCTGCGCCATGTTCTCGAACGTGTACCCGGGCGCCAGACGACCGACCATCGCATAGTTGCCGGACCGGTTTTCGGGATTGAACGTTCCGTTCGCCCACAGACGCACCTGCGGATCCGGGAAATAGAACCCCGCAGGCATCACCCCAATGATCGTGTGCGCCTCGCCTCCGATGTTCAGAGGCCTCCCGATGATCGAGCGGTCGCCGCCCAGCGATCGCCACAGGCCATAGCTCAGCACCACCTTCGTCGGCGCACCTGCGCCATCATCGCCCGGCTCGAATACATCCCCGAGCATCGGCTGAACATCCAGCACGGAGAACAGGTTCGCAGAGGGGATGACCAGCGACGCCGTCTGCGGCGCGCCTCCGTCCGGACCCGTGAACGTCAGATCCATCTGCGTGTACGCCGCGATGTCGCTGAAGCCGGCCGGCATGTTGTCCTGAAGGAACAGATGCTCGGCCTGTGACCAGTCGAACGGACTCCACAACGCCGCGATTCGCGACGAATCACCATAGGGCAGCGGCGCGAGCAGCAGCGTTCGCACCAGGCTGTAGACCGCCGCCGTGCCGCCGACGCCGAGCGCCAGCGTCACGATCGCCAGCGTCGCGAACAACGGCCGCTTCACCAGCCGACGCGCTGCGAACCGCGCATCCTGTATCCACTGCTCCAGCATCACGCCTCCCGGTCTGTGCATGTGTGCCGCTGATTCGAAGCCCGTCCACCCGCGCCACCACGACCGCGCGAGCGATGGCGGCGCGGACGCGGAGGCCTGCCGCCAGAGCCACGCATTCGCCGACGCCTCACCGTCGCGCTCCCACCGAAGCGCGTACTCCGCCCGGATGTCCGCTTCCACTTCGTCCCGCTCCGCGTCATGCAGCAGCGAACGCAGCAGCACGATCGCGGCGCGTGGCGGATTCGGTTGTGCTGTCATCGGCCCTGCCTGGCTGGTGTCCCTCTTTCTACAATGTGGAAACGGGGCGCGCGGCTGAAGGGCCGTGGGACGAATCGACCGGTTCACGGGGTCAGCCAGCGGAACGCACCTGCGGCCCGTCTGAACCCATGCTGGCGCACGTCGTGCGACGCGACGCAGCGTACCTCAACGGAAGGTTATGCAGCGATGCAGATCGGAATGGTGGGACTCGGGCGCATGGGCGCCGGGATCACGGGACGGCTCATGGCCGGCGGTCACGAGGTGGTGGCGTACGACCTGGACGCGAAGGCGGTCGAGGCGGCGGTTGCGGACGGCGCGATCGGCGCGACGTCGCTCGAGGACCTCGTGGACCGGCTCGAGCCGCCGCGTGTCGGGTGGATCATGGTGCCGTCGGGTGCGGTCACGGAGCAGACGGTCGATGCGGTCGCCGCACTGCTCCAGCCGGGCGATGTGCTTATCGATGGCGGCAACAGCAACTACCAGGACACGCAGCGGCGGGCCGTGGAGCTGTCCTCGCGCCACCTGCATTTCGTCGACGTCGGAACGAGCGGTGGTGTGTGGGGCCGGGCCGAGGGTTACAGCCTGATGGTGGGCGGCGAGGCTGATGTCGTGGAGCGTCTGCGTCCGCTGTTCGAGACGCTGGCGCCGGCCGCGGACCGCGGCTGGGGGCATGTCGGGCCGGCCGGTGCGGGGCACTTCGTGAAGATGGTGCACAACGGGATCGAGTATGGCCTCATGCAGGCGTATGCCGAGGGCTTCGCGATCATGGAGCGGAAGACGGAGCTGGATCTGGACCTGGCGCAGATCGCCGGCATATGGCGGCACGGCAGTGTAGTGCGTTCATGGCTGCTCGATCTGACGGAGACCGCGTTGAAGGAGCATGGCGACCTCGAGTCGATCGCGCCGTGGGTAGCGGATTCCGGTGAGGGCCGGTGGACGGTGGCGGAGGCGATCGCGCTCGACGTGTCCGCGCCCGTCATCACGCTCGCGCTGCTGCAGCGGCTGCGCTCGCGCGACGAGAGCTCGTTCGGCGACCGGCTGCTGGCCGCGCTCCGTCAGCAGTTCGGCGGACATGCGATAAAGGGCGGGGCGGAAAGCTGACTGGGCCGGTCAGACGTCCAGCTCGGTCCTGATCGACTGCACAAGCTGATCGACGGGGTCCATCGCATCGAGTACGATGACGCGTTCATCCGGTTCGGGCGGCTCGAGGGCGTCGAGCTGTGTGGTGAGGAGCTCGGCAGGGAAGAAGTGGCCTGCGCGCCGGCCGAGCCGGTCCGCGAGTCGGTCGGATTCGGCGGCCAGGTGGACCAGGCGGACGTCACGCGGATCCGGGGTCTCCGCCAGCAGCGCCATGCGGTGGGAGCGGCGGAGTGCGGAGCACGCGAGCACCATGGACCGGCCCTCGCGTGCGTGATCCCCTATCAGGCGAGCCAGCGCGGACAGCCACGGCTGACGCTGATCGTCGGTCAGAGGCGTGCCGCTCCGCATGAGGTCGATGCTGGCCGGCGAGTGGAGGTCGTCCGCGTCGTGGAACGGCCAGTCGAGACCGCGCGCGAGCGCACGTCCCACCGTCGTCTTGCCGACACCTGACACCCCCATCACGACTATGACCACGCTGTTCTCCGCTGTGCTGATTTCATCGCCGCCCGAGACAGAATCATGCATGCGGCTGCGGCAGGCAACTGCCCGCCCGGAGTCCGGGCCTGATTGTTGTCTCCTGTGTTGCTCGTACCCTCTGGACTCCAGTCCCTCCCACACTGCCGGGCGCCTCGTCCCTGCCGTGTTGACGGTCTGAACGAGCGTGTGCCATCGTGCGACGGTATTGCGGGCGAGCTCTCCATGCGGGCGATCCCCGCGCCGCGTTGTGCCTGCCTGAAGGAGACGACATGGCCCGCGAGAAGTCCCACCTGCGAGGCAACTCACTGTTCGACGAATGGCGCGGCGACATCCGCTTCGCGCTGCGCGCGCTGCGTCGCAACCCGGGGTTCACGACGGTCGCGCTGCTGACGATCGCGCTCGGCATCGGTGCCAACGCCGCGATGTTCAGCATCGTGAACGGCGTCCTGCTGCGCCCTCTGCCGTACCCGAGCCCGGACGAGCTGGTGCTCGTGTATCAATCGAGCCCGCGTACGGGCGAAATGCTCGGGCGCGCGTCAGCGCAGGACGTGGACGACTGGCATGCGCGCACGCGTTCGCTCTCTGCGATCGCCGCATACGCACCCGTGCCGACGATCCTGACGGGACAGGGTGACCCGCTCGAGATCGAGATGACGTACGTCACCGATGAGTTCTTCGACGTGCTCGGCGTGCCGGTGTCCATGGGTCGCCCGCTCCAGGAGGACGATCACCGACTGGCGCGACGCACGGCCGTCATCAGCGACGCGCTCTGGCGCACGCACCTCGGCAGCACACCGGATGTCATTGGCAGCGCGATCGTCATGCGCGGTGTGCCGTACACGGTAGTTGGCGTGATGCCGCCGAGCGTGCGGCATCCGACGCCGGAGACGGCTGCGTGGGTGCCGCACTCGCTGGTGGAGCCGAACATGTTCGCCAACGGCATGCCGACGCGTGGAGACCGCTATCTGCGCGTGGTGGCGCGAGTGGCGCCCGGTGCGGATGCCGCGCGTGCGCAGCAGGAGCTGACCGCGCTCTCCGCTGAGCTCGCCGCGACCTATCCGGCGAGCAATGCGGACTGGACGAGAGCGACCGTGATCCCGCTACGCACGTCGATCGTGGGCGATGTGGACCAGGCGCTGGTCATCGTTCTCGCAGTCGTCGGCTTCATCCTGCTGATCGGCTGCGCGAACCTGGCGAACCTGCTGCTCGCGCGCGGGTCTGCGCGCTCGCGTGAGATCGCGATCCGTGCAGCTCTCGGAGCCGGGCGTCGTCGCATCGTGCGCCAGCTGCTCACGGAGAGCGTTGTGCTCGCCGTGATCGGCGGCGTGCTTGGGCTGCTCCTCTCCTACTGGGGCGTGCAGAGCATTCTCGCGCTGAGTGCCGAGACGCTGCCGCGCGTAGAGGATGTGCGTGTCGACGGCCGCATAATCGCATTCGGCCTGCTGCTCGCCGCGGCAACCGGCCTCCTGTTCGGCCTCGTGCCGGCGCTCCGCATGTCACACATCGACCCGCAGCAGGATCTGCGCGGCGGGCGCGGCACCGTCGGGGCGGACGGCCATCGCGTGCGCAGCATGCTCGTGATTGCCGAAGTCGCGCTCGCGGTTCTGCTGGTGATCGGCGCCGGCCTCATGGCGCGCAGCTTCCTCGCACTGCGCAATGTCGATGCGGGCTTCGACCCGGACCGCGTCCTCACCGTCGCCATGCAGCTCAACCTCGCCGGCGTACCCGACTCCACGATGGCGACGTTCCTGGTGCAGCGCCGCGAGGAGATCCTCGGCCGCGTGCGGGAGCTGCCCGGTGTCGAGGAAGCGGGCATGATCAACGTGTTTCCACTGCGCCAGGACGGCGCGTTCTCGATGGAATACACGCGCGGCGGTGCCGATGGGACGCCGGGCGGTCCGGCGGTGAATGCCGACACCCGCTATGTCGATCCCGGTTACCTGCGCACCATGGGCATCCCGCTGCTGCGCGGTGAGCACCTGCCGAGTCAACTGGCAGAGGATGCACCGGTGCCGGTGCTGATGAGCGAGAGTGCAGCGCGCCAGCTCTGGGGTGACGAGGACCCGCTGTTCCGGCTGATCACCGTGCCGTGGGGCGAGGCGATGGTGACGGGAGTCGTCGGCGACGTGCGGCAGACCGGCCTGGCGCAGGCGCCGCCTCCCGCCGTCTACTTCCCGCAGCTGATCGCGCCGCGCCTGCTGGCAACGCTGGTCGTGCGCACGACGGGCGAGCCCATGACGCTTGCCGCACCGATACGACAGGTCATCAGGGATATCGACCCGGACCAGCCGATCCGGAGCACTGTGCCGCTGCGCGAGGTGATGTCGGAATCGATCGCGCGTGATCGTTTCTTCACACTGCTGTTCGCTGCGTTCGGCGGGCTCGCGCTCGTGCTCGCGGCGGTCGGCATCTACGGCGTGCTGGCGTATTCGGTGCGGCAGCGCACCCAGGAGATCGGCGTGCGCATGGCCCTCGGCGCGCGGGCGATCGACGTGCTGCGCATGACCGCCGGCAGCGGCATGAAGCTGGTCGGCATCGGCGTCCTCGCCGGGACGGTCGCGGCGCTCGTGCTCACACGCGTTCTTGCGAGTCAGCTCTACGGCATCACACCCACGGACCCGCTCACGTTCGCGGCGGCCATCGGCTTCCTCGGACTGGTTGCGCTCCTGGCTACGTACATCCCCGCGCGTCGGGCGACACGCGTTCCCCCGATGACGGCACTCCGCCCGGACTGATCGAGGCTGATCCCGTCAC